>PLMM01000111.1 GCA_003142495.1 Gemmatimonadota bacterium
GCCAGGCGCAGCGACTCGAGCTCCTCCAGCATGACCGTACTTCTCCTGACGGTAAGGGGACTGCCTCTGCCAGCTTCGTCCTACAAAAATTACAGCGACGCCCGCTCGCGCTTCGCCTCGCGCGACAACTTCTTCCGGTCGTTCGCATTCAAAAACCTCTTACGCAGTCGGATCGACTGAGGTGTCACCTCGATCAATTCATCCTCCTCGATGTACTCGAGCGCGCCTTCCAATGTCAACTCCCGCGGCGGCTCCAGCTGGATGTTCTCGTCCGTCGACGTCGTCCGCATGTTCGTCAACTTCTTCTCCTTCGTGGGGTTCACGTCCATGTCCCCCGGACGCGCGCTCTCCCCAATGATCATCCCCTCGTACACCGCCGTTCCCGGCGCCACGAACAACGTCGAACGCTCCGACAAGTTCGCCAACCCAAAAGCCACAGCGGATCCCAACTCCATAGACACCAGCGTTCCGCGCTTCCGTCCCGCCAGCGGACCCGCCCACGTCCCGTATTCCAGGAAGCTTTGGTGGATGATCCCCGTTCCCCGCGTATCAGTCAAGAACTCCGACCGGTACCCAAACAACCCTCGCGCCGGAATCCGATACAACAGCCGCACCAGCCCCTGCCCAGGATTCTTCATCTCGATCATCTCTGCCCTGCGCGGCCCAAGCTTCTCGATCACCGCGCCCAGAAACTCCTCGGGCACATCGATCGACAGCTCCTCGTACGGCTCGAGACGCTCACCATTCGGCCCCTCTCGCGTGATCACGCGCGGCCGCGATACCTGAAACTCGAAGCCCTCGCGACGCATCGTCTCCATCAGGATCGACAGATGCAGCTCGCCACGCCCCGACACCGTCCACGTATCCATCGCTTCCGTGTCCACGACCCGCAGCGCGACGTTGCGCTCGAGCTCCTTGAACAGCCGCTCGCGCACCTGCCGCGACGTGACGAATTTCCCCTCCTTACCCGCGAACGGGGAATTGTTCACCATGAAGTCCACCGAGATCGTCGGCTCCTCCACGGCGATCCCCTCGAGCCGCTCCTGATGCTCGACGTCCGTCACCGTGAGGCCGATCTCGACGCCATCGAGCCCCGCCATCGCGACGATCTCGCCCGAGGACGCTTCCTGGATCTCGATGCGCTCCAGCCCCTCATACCCAAAGAGGCGCGTCACCTTCGCGATCGCCGCATTCCGCGTGGTCTCCACCGGCAAGAGCGCCACCTGATCCCCGACCCTCAGCGTGCCACGTTCGATCTTGCCGATCCCCAGGCGCCCGAGATACGGCGAGTGATCGATCGTCGAGATCAGCATCTGGAAGGAGCCATTCACATCGCCAACCGCCGGCGGCACGTGCTCCACGATCGCATCGAACAGCGTCGAGAGATCGCCCAAGGGCCCATCCATGTCCATGGTCGACGTGCCGTTGCGCGCGGAGGCGTAAATCACGGGCGCGTCGAGCTGCTCCGGCGTCGCCTCGAGCTCAATGAACAGATCGAGCACCTCGTCGTGCACGCGCATCGGATCTGCGCCCGGGCGATCGATCTTGTTGATGACGATGAGCGGCGTGCGGCCCAGCGCGAGCGCCTTGCGAAGCACGAAGCGCGTCTGCGGCATCGGACCATCGAACGCATCGACGACGAGCAGCACGCCATCGACCATGCGGAGGATGCGCTCGACCTCGCCACCGAAATCCGAGTGCCCCGGCGTATCGACGACGTTGATCTTCACGCCCTTCCAGCGGATGGACGTATTCTTTGCGAGAATCGTGATTCCCCGCTCGCGCTCCAGCGGGTTCGAATCCATCACACGCTCGGCCACGATCTGATTCTCGCGAAAGGACCCCGACTGGCGGAGCATCTTGTCGACGAGCGTAGTCTTGCCGTGATCGACGTGGGCAATGATAGCGACGTTGCGAATTTCCATAGCCGCTAAATATAGCTACTTTCGGCTATACGAGGCTACCTCGTTGGTGCCCTCGCAAGGACTATCGCGCGACTACGGGCGCCCGGCTGCTACCGCGCGCCGACCTTCGCCTTGCCCGCTGCGAGATCCGGCTTGCCCGCGGGCGCCGCAACCGCCGGCGGCTCCGCCGTGGGGTCGAGGAAGCTCACCTCCGTGCCGCGATTGCGCAGCATGTGCGCGAAGCCCGTCTTGTCGTTCGCCTTCATGTAGGCCTCCTTCGCCTCCACCTGCCCCGCATCCACCAGATCGATCAGCGCGTCGTTGAGTGTCACCATGCCGAGCCGCTTCGATGTCTGGATCACGGACGCGATCTGGAAGGTCTTGCCTTCACGAATGAGGTTCGCGATCGACGGGATCGAGAGCAACACCTCGCGCGCCGCGACGCGACCGCCGCCCACCTTCTTGCAGAGCGTCTGCGAGATCACGCCGCGCAGCGACTCCGACAACATCGCGCGCACCTGCTCCTGCCGGTCCGGCGGGAACTGATCGATCAGACGGTCGATCGTGCCTGCAGCCGACGTCGTGTGCAGCGTCGCGAAGACGAGGTGTCCCGTCTCGGCCGTCTCGATCGCGATCGACACGGTCTCGAGATCGCGCAGCTCGCCGACGAGCACGATGTCGGGATCCTCGCGGAGCGCCGCACGGAGCGCCGTCTTGAACGAGCCCGTGTGCACACCCACCTGACGCTGCGTGATGATGCACTGCTTGTTCTCGTGCACGAACTCGATCGGATCTTCGATCGTGATCACGTGCTCGCTGCGCTTGCGATTGATCAAGTCGATGAGTGAGCAGAGCGTCGTCGACTTTCCCGAGCCCGTCGGCCCAGTCACCAGCACGAGCCCGCGCGTGAGATAGCAGAGCTTCTGCACTTCCTCGGAGATGCCGAGCTGCTCGACGCTGACGACCCTCGCGGGAATGATGCGGAAGACGGCCGCGCATCCCTTGTGCTCGCGCATCACGTTGCAGCGGAAGCGTCCCGTGCCCGGAATATCGTGCGCAAAGTCCGTGTCGCTCGAGCTCTCGAACTCGCCGCGATTGCGCTCGGGCATGATCGACTTGACCAGCGCCTCGAGCTCACGCGCCTGCAGCGCAGACGTGTCTGGAATGCGAACCATCTCGCCGTCCACGCGCACGATCGGCGGCTCACCCACGCGCAAATGCAAATCGGAGGAGCCGCGCTGCACCATCGTGCGCAGCATTCCCTCGATGCGATTGCGCTCGGCGCTCTCGGGCGGCATTCCGACCTCCACGTGCGCCTCGCTCACTCGCGCCGTCGACGACGAGGCGCGCGCAGCGGGAGCGGGCGACGCCTCCGCGGGTGCCGCTGCAGCCTCCGCGGGCGGTGCCTTCTCCACCGTCGCGGGCACCGCGAGCGAGCCCTGCACGCGCACCACGACGCGCAGCCCTTCGGCGCGCGCCGTCACCTGCACGTCGAACGCGCCGTCCTCGGACGTATACGCAAACGTCGTTGCCGCACCCGAGTCGAGTGCCATGCGCGCGTTTCCCGGCGCGAGCTCCTGCAGCAGGCCGACCAGCTGCGCCTCGTTGAAGGCCGTCTTCGTGATCGCGCGCGGCGTGCCGTGCATGTCGAGCTGCGCCGGGACATCGGTGCCGAGCATCAGGGCGCTCGCGCGATGCGAGACGAGGGCGGCGAGAAAACGATCGAGTTGAGCCATGATCAGTCCAGTGGGCGCACGCGCTCGATCATCTTTCGATTGATCAGGCGGACGCCCTCATCAGTTCGGAGCGCCATGAAGCGCTCCGTGCAGTGATTCATGTAGTCGAGCACGCGGGGGCGCGACGCGCGCACCTCGAGTCGCATCGACCCGACGTGTGAGGTGCCGCCCGCAAGGGTGACCTGGAGCAATGCCGTTGGCGCGCTGCCGGGGTCCTCTTCGCCAGCCTGGGCTTCGTCGAGTATGATCTCGAGCACCCGGTCTTTCGCGATGAGCAGGACTTCACCCGTGGCGAGGCCGAGCGGGAAGAACGGCTCGAGCTCGTTGAGCAGCTGAAGGGGGTCTTCGAGACCGCCGGGAGGGTAGACCTGCGGCGCAAAGAGGCTGCCGCTCAGTAGCTCGCCCCCGACCATTGTGATCGAGACTGCGACTCTCTCTTTCTCGATCCGTACGTCGTTCCACAGCTGCGACGGGGTCACGAAGTTTTCCTCACGATAGTCTGTGGGGAGACGAGTCTTTCATGCCCTCCGTCACGCTTTGCGATGCGCTGCTCGAACATGAAAACTTTCTGGACAGCAATATGCCCGAAATGCCGTCGCTGTAGCCGATTTCCCGGCCGGTCAGGCGTGCAGGTGGAGCTCCCGCTCGTACATCTCCTTCCGTTCGAGCTGAACCGTGACGTGCTGGATCCCGAACAGTCGCATTGCGTCCAGCACGTGCTCGAGAACGTGCTGCTGGCGCTCCGGCTCGCGCACGATCGCGTGTACGCTCATGGCGATGACGTTCGACGTCACGGTCCACACGTGCAGGTCGTGCACTCTCTCGATGCCGGGGATCGCTATCAGCTGATCGCGCACCGAGGCCGCCGAGATGTGCGAGGGCGTCGACTCCATCAGGATGTCCGTGGAGTCGCGCACGAGCGTCCACGCCCCGCGCAGGATGAGCGCGCTCACCACCACCGACGCGATCGTATCCGCCACGAGCCAGCCGAGTTCCCGAATCAACAGCGCCGCGACGATCGTTCCGACAAAGCCGAGCAGGTCGCCGACGATGTGCAGATACGCGCCGCGCACGTTGAGATTGTCCTCGCCACTCGGACGGAGCACCCACGCCGAGATCGCATTGGCCACGAGCCCCAGCACCGCGACGCCGAGCATGAGCCCGCTCTGCACCGGCTCCGGCGTGCGCAGACGGTTCACCGCCTCCCAGATGATCCACACTGAGATCAGCAGCAGCGTCGCGCCGTTCAGAAACGCGGCGAGAATCTCGAGGCGCAGGTACCCATACGTGCGCTTATCCGTCTCAGGGCGCTGGCTGAACCAGGCGACGAACAGCGAGAGCGCGAGCGCGGCCACGTCCGTGAGCATGTGCCCGGCATCGGCGAGCAGCGCGAGCGAGTTCGCCAAATATCCGCCCACCGCCTCGGCCACGAGGATCACGGCGGTGATGATGAGCGCGATGCGGAGGCGCCCTACGGAGCTTCCCGCGCCGTGCGAGTGACCGGAATGACTATGACCAGCGTGCGAATGGGACATGTTGAAAGCTTCACCGCTCGTACCGACTCGGCTAGGTGCCGTGTCGCAATCAGATCTTCGCGGGGATCGTGGTGCCGGTAAAGCGCGCGCACTCGAGAATCGCCTCGATCATACTCGCGGGGTCCGCGCGATTCTGGCCGGCGATGTCGAGCGCGGTGCCGTGGTCGGGCGACGTGCGCGGAAACGGGAGCCCCAACGTCACGTTCACGGCGCTGCCGAACGACGCGACCTTGATCGCGGTCATGCCCACGTCATGGTACGGGGCGAGCACGGCGTCGAAGGAGCCGCGCATCGCGCGCACGAAAACAGTGTCCGCGGGAAAGGGGCCGAGGATGTTGGCGGCGCGCGCGGCGGGAGCGAGGAGCATGTCGTCCTCCGAGCCGAAGCGGCCGCCGTCGCCCATGTGCGGGTTGAGCGCGCACAGTGCGATATGCGGCTCGGCTATCGCATAGAGCTGTTGCAGTCCGCGCCTCGTGATCCCGGCGACCTCGATGATGCGCTCGCGCGTGAGCTCGCGCGCCACATCCCGAAGCGCGATGTGCGTGGTGACGAGCACCACGCGCAGGCGCTCCGAGGCGAGCATCATCGCGACGTGCGAGCCCGTGAGCGCGGCGAGCATCTCGGTGTGGCCGGGAAAGTCGTAGCCGCCGGCGAAGAGCGCGTGCTTGTCGATGGGTGCGGTGACGATTCCCTGCACCGAGCCGGCGAGCGCGAGCTTCACGGCGCGCTCGATCGAGAGCCCCGCGAGACGACCGCCGTGCTCGGCGCTGCCGCCGCTCGACCATTCGCCGATTTCCTCGGATGCGGGCACCACGGTGCCGGAGGGGCCGACGACGACGAGATCGGCGCGCGCACGGACGCGCGAGTCGGCGATCGCCGCCGCGACGATCTCGGGGCCGATGCCGCGAGGATCGCCGAGGGTGATTGCGAGGCGAGGCTTGCTCACAGCGTAGCTTCGTCGCTGAGCACGCGGTAGAGCATCTTCGCGTCGGCGCGACTCACGTTCTTGCCGATATCCGACAGGAGCTCGATCTCGAGCGAGCGGTGCGCGTAGTCGACGCGAATGTGATCACCAGACTCGACCTCCGCCGATGCCTTCACGCGCTTGCCATTCACCGCCACCGCTCCCACGTCGCACGCTTCCTTTCCCTCGGTGCGGCTCTTCACGAGGAGGAGCCGCTTGAGCGCGAGGTCGACGCGCATCGGTCAGATGCGGATGGACACGTAGCTTTCCTTCCGCAGGCCGTCGAGATAGCGACGAATCGCCTTTTCCTGCGCGAGCTGATCGCGAATCTTCTCGCGCCAGTCGGCGACGGTTGGCTCGTGCTCGGCCGCGATCGACGTGATCTGCACGACGAAGAACTTGGGCGTGCCGCGCGCCTTGTCCTCGATCAGAAATGGATCGAGGATGTCGTTCGCCTTGTGCCCCGCGATCGCCGTCTGGTACTCCGCCGGCAGCTGTGCCTGCGGGAAAGGCTGCGGAATCGACGACTCTTCCGACGGATCGTGATGCTTGGTGCGCAGCGTGTCGAACGACACACCCGCGCGCCACTGCTTCGCGACGTCGAGCGCCTCGGCGTGCGCCGCCTGCACGTCGGCCGAGTCGATGGCCGGACGGATGAGAATGTGCCGCCCCTTCACTTCTGCGGGCTGCACGCGATCGACCTTGATGAGATGGTAGCCGAACACCGTTTTTACCGGCGGCGTGACGACGCCCGGCCGAAGCGCGAAGAACACGCGATCGAACTCGGGAACGAAGTCACCGCGGCGGCGCCAGCCGAGATCGCCGCCGAGCTCCTTGGTGCTCGGATCCATGGACTCGCGCTTCGCGATCTGCTCGAAGTCGCCGCCCTTCTGGATCTCGACGTACAGCGACTCCGCCTTCGCGACCGCCGCGGTGTCCTGCTTCGGGCTCGGCTTCGGCGAGATGACGATCTGGCGCAGCGTCACCGTTGCCGGAAGCTTCTGCAGCTGCGCGGAGTTCTTCGCGAAGAACTCATCGACCTCGGCCGGCGACACCGATGCCGGAGCGATCTTGCCATCGGTGCGGAGCTTCTCGAAGAGCTTCTGCTGCATCTGGCTGCGCCGCGACTGATCGGCGAGCCAGCGACGGAACTCATCGATCGTTCCGAAGCCGGATTTCTTCAGCTCGTCGCGGAATTCCTTTTCGGTGGTGAAGCGCGAGCGGATCGTCTGCATGCGCTTGTCGACGTCGGCGTTCACGTCATTGTCCGTGACTTCGATCTTCTGGTCCTTCGCCTTCTGTACGAGCAGCTCCTCGTCGATGATCGCGTCGAGAATAGTCTTGATCATGGCCTGCTGGCTCGCGGAATCCGCGGGCATCTTCTGTCCGGACGCGCGAGCCTGCGCGACGCGCTCTTCGACTTCGGAGCGCAGAATGGCGGTGGTGCCGACGACGGCGACGATCCCGTCGACCGGCGGAGTGTCGCTCTTATCGGCGGTGCCAAGCTGGGCGCGAAGGGGTGCGGTGAGCACGGTCACCGTGACGGCCGCAGCCGCCACGGTGAACAACAATGATTTGCGCATGCTTGAGCGTACCCTGGATTCGCCCAGTGGTTCGATCACGGCGTCTTCTTCGTGGGCTTGGGCGCGGCTGCCGGCGGAGCTGGAGCCGGTGCGGGCGCTCCCTGCGGCATCTGCATTCCACCCATCGGGATTTCCGTGGGCGGCGCGTTCTTGGCGCGAGCGGAATCGGCCTTCGACTTGAGCGCAGCCGACGCCGTGACCGCCTTGTCCATCGCCGTCTGATTGATCGTGACGGTGTACTTCTGCTTCATCAGCTCTTCGAGCGGCGGCGGAATTTGAATGAAGCCCGCCTGCTGCTGCATGAGCTTGTCGATGTACGCGTTCACGCGCACGTTCGCGAGCTTCTCGCGTGCGGCGAGCGTCTTTGCGCTGTCGGAGAGCGACTTCGCGCTGACGCCAAGCTGATCCTGGCTCTGCCCGATGACTTCCGTGAAGCGCGTCTGGAGCTGCTTGTACTCTTCCGGCGTGAGGTCGATCTTCGCGCTGTCGGCCTGGTGTAGCACGAGCTCGTTGCGCAGCACGTTCTTCGCGAAGGCGAGCACGATGCTGTCGGGCGCCGTCTGCAGCTTCTTGCCGAGATCCTCGCGCTGCTGGAAGGCCTCGAGCCAGCGCGTGAGGCGCGCGACGGTGAAGTCGCCTGCCTTCGACGTGGCGATTACTGTGTTGTCCTTCTTGTGCCCGTCGAGATCCTTCGCGGCTTCCTTAATCGTTGCGACGGCCGTCGGCTTGAACTGGATATTGCCGTTCGCTTCGAGCTGCGTGATGTAGGTGCTGTCGGCGGCCTGGAGCGCCGGGCCGTTGAGGCGCGACGAGACTTCCGGTGCAACCTCGGCATACGTCGAGCGGCGGATGATATGGTAGCCGAACTGGGTCTTCACGAGCGGCGACAGCTGCCCCGGCTTGATCGCCTCGACGGCCTGCTCGAACTGCGGAACCATTGCGCCCTTCGTGAACACGCCGAGGTCGCCGCCGCGCTGCGCGCCGCCCGGCTCCTGCGTGTACTTGGTCGCCATCTCCGTGAAGTTCGCCGGCGTCACCTGAACGCGAACGCCCTCGGCAACCTTGCGAATCGAATCCGATTGTGCGGGCGTTGCGCCCTGCGGAACGAGGAAGAGAATGTGGCGCGCCGCGAGCACTTCACCGGCGTTGAACTTCGCCTCTGAGCCCGCCGTGTCGATGTGGAACGTCTTGACGACGACATCGTGCCACTTGCCCGCGCGCATCTGCGAAATGATCGGCCAGAGCGCGTCGTTCACCGCCTTCGGGTCGTTGAGCGAATCGTTGTGCGCGGCCGCAGCGCCGAGTAGCTCGTAGTCGACCCAGATGTTGGTGATCGCCTTCGCGATCTCGCCGGTGACGGGCACCTTGGCCTGGGCGAGCAGCGAAGAGAGCCGGTCGACGGTGAGCTCCTGGGAGCCGGCCTTGGCAACGACATCCGCGTGGGCGCCCATGGCCTGCTTGAATCCCTCACAGGCGACGAGGACACCGACGATCATACAGATGGCAATAGAGCGTTTCATTGGCAGAGATTGAGTGGGCGAGAGATAGGTGGCCTGCGCGCGGCACAAAGCCTCGCGCGGTCACGCATCGCGTGTGGCTCCGCGAAGAACGCGTACGAGCCCGTCGAGAAGCGATGCGCCGCCGAGGCGCGTGAGCTTGAGCGAGAGCGGATGCGCGCGACGCACCTCCGCCTGGAACTGCACTTCATGGAACGCCGATGTAAGCCCCTTGAGCCGGGGTACCGCATCGTCGCGAAAGGTAATACGCGCCTCGTCACCGCGCACCAGGATTCCCTCGACGCCCAGCGCACCTCCGCTCACGCGCAACAACGCGCTGGAGAGGAAGGCCATCGCGGGCGGGGGGAGCGGCCCGAAGCGGTCGCGGAGCTCGTCGCGCAGCGCCTCGACCTCGTCCGCCTTCGTGAACGTCGAGAGGCGGCGGTAGACATCGAGCTTGGCTTCCTGAATCGGCAGGTAGTCATCGGGAAGGAAGGCCGCGATGTCCATCGAGACGTCGGCCGGGCGGAGCTTGGGCGCGTTGTCGCCCTTGATCAGCCGATTGACGGTCTCGTCGAGCATCTTGAGGTACAGCTCGAAGCCGACGGCCTGGACGAAGCCCGACTGCTCGGAGCCGAGCAGGTTGCCGGCGCCGCGGAACTCGAGATCCTTGAGCGCGATGCGATACCCGGAGCCGAGCTCGGTGTGATGCTCGAGCACGGAGAGGCGGCGCTCCGCGTCGATGTCGACGGAGTCGGGGACGAGGAGATAGCAGTACGCTCGGCGATAGGAGCGTCCCACGCGGCCGCGAAGCTGATAGAGCTGCGCCAGTCCGAAGTGGTCGGCGCGGTTCACGAACATCGTGTTCGCGTTCGCCACATCGAGTCCGGACTCGACGATCATCGTCGATACGAGGACATCGACCTCGCCGCTCACGAACCTGCGCATCGCCTCTTCCAGCTCGCGCTCGCGCATCTGGCCGTGCGCAACCGTTACCCGCGCGCGGGGCGCGAGGCGCTGGATGTGGTCCGCGATCGCGACGATGGTCTCGATGCGATTGTGGACGAAGAAGACCTGTCCGCCGCGATCGAGCTCGCGCGCGATTCCCTCTTCGATGAGCCCGTCGTCCCACGGCTCGACGAAGGTGAGCACCGGTGAGCGATCGAGCGGCGGCGTTTGGATCACCGTCATATCGCGCAGGCCGGCGAGCGACTGGTGCAGCGTGCGCGGGATCGGCGTGGCGGTGAGCGTGAGCACATCGGTCTCGAGCTTGAGCTGCTTGAGACGCTCCTTGTGCTTCACGCCGAAGCGATGCTCCTCGTCGATGATGACGAGGCCGAGATTTCCGAAGTTGACGTCGGGGCTCAGCAGCCGATGCGTGCCGATGATGATGTCGACCCTCTTCTCGGCGATCTCGACCAGCGTCTGCGTGGTCTCCTTGACGCTCTGGAAGCGCGACAGCGTTTTCACGGTGACGGGAAAATCCGCGAGGCGCTCGGTGAAGGTGCGCCCATGCTGCTCGGCGAGAATCGTCGTGGGCACGAGCACGGCCACCTGGCGGCCGGACTGCACGGCCTTGAAGGCGGCGCGCACGGCGATCTCCGTTTTGCCGTAGCCGACGTCGCCGACGAGGAGGCGATCCATTGGGCGCGTCGACTCCATGTCCGCCTTCACCTCGACGGTCGCCTTGCGCTGATCGGGAGTGTCTTCGAACAGAAAGGACGATTCGGGTTGGCGCTGCCACGTGGTGTCGGGAAAGGCGGGGATCTTGTCGGCGACGCGGCGGCGCGCATAGAGATCGAGGAGCTCGATCGTCATCTCCTGGAGCGCCGCGCGCGTCTTGTCGCGCTGCTGCGCCCACCGCTTGCCGCCGAGCTTGTGGAGGCGCGGCGGCGGCGCATCGCTCGTGACGTCGTCGGCCGAGCGATAGCGCTCGACCTGATCGATGCGATAGAGCGGGACGTTGAGCCGATCGCCGCCCTCGTACTCGATGACGGCGACTTCGATCGTGCTCTCGCGCACGAACACCTGCTCGATGCCGCGATAGATGCCGACGCCGTGCTCGAGATGCACCACGTAGTCGCCGGGCTTGAGCGCGGTGATGCTCTCGAGCGACGATCCCGAGCCGTAGCGGCGATGGCGACGGATGCGACGCTCGCGCCGGAAGATCTCGTGATCGGTGAGGATGCGGAGCCCGGGGTCGGACGCGCGCGCGCCCGGCACGATGAAGCCGCCATCGACGACGCCGACCGTGAGCGCGGCGGGCGATGGCGAGCGCGCGTCCTCGTTGAGAATCTCATCGAGGCGCTCGCATTGTCCGATGTTGTCGCAGAGGATGACGGTCGGCATCCCGTCGGAGACGAGTCGGCGCAGCCGCTTGATATCGCGATCGACGGAATCGGGCGGACGAATCGGGAAGACGATGTCGGCGCTGCGCGCGCCGGCGTCGGTGGCTGCGTCGCGATGGAGGAGCGCGATCCGGCCGAAGCGCGCGAGCTGCTGCTGCGCGTCCTCCGGCGTCTGGAAGAGCTCATCGCGATTCGGCGCGTCCTCGCCGCGGCGGCGCGCGAGGTCGATGTGATGCGCGGCCTCGTCCCAGGTGCGGCGCATCTCGGAGTCGAGATGTGAGCGCGCGGGCACCACGATGATGGTGTCTGGCGGGAAGAGATCAGCGACGGTGCCGCGCGCGGACTCCTCGTTGTCGTCGCCCTTGCGGCCGTCGACGGGAAGAATCACGGCGCTGGTCGCATCGCGCGTGCTGCGCTGCGAGGCCAGATCGAAATGGCGGAGCGATGCGATCTCGTCGCCCCAGAGCTCGAGGCGTACGGGATTCGCCATTCCGAAGCTGTAGATGTCGACGATGCCGCCGCGCACGCTGAACTGCGCAACGTCGTCGACGAGCGTGACGCGCTCGAAGCCGACGGATTCGAGATGCGCGATCAGCGCGTCGAGCTTCTGCGTCTGGCCGGGCTTGAGCTCGAGACGCGAGTTGCGCACTGCAGCGGGCAATCGCGTACGCTCCAGGATCGCGCGCGCAGTAGTGACGAGCGTGCGCACCTCGCCGCGCGCAACCCGCTCGAGCGTCTCGACGCGCTCGCCCGCGACCTCGAGGTGCGGCTCGACCTCGCCGAATCCCTCTCTGGCTGGGTACAACGCCACGGCACCATCAATCGCCAGCGCATCGAGATCCGCGAGCCATCGCTCCGCCTCCGGCAGCGCCTCGACGAGAATCACCTGAAAGCGCGTCGACCCGAGCTCGCGGCCCAGCGCGGCGCTGAGCGTTGCGTCGCTGGAGCCGGGGAGCCCGCCGATCGTGATCGTGTCGCCGAGCGACGGGAGGCGAGCGATGAGGTCGCGATACGCGGGAAGCGCGACGATAGCGTCGAGCAGCTGCGGGAGCGCCATTACGCGGCCCTCTTGCGGGCGGGCGACGTGATCAGCGTTTCGGCGAGAAGCGTGAGAGCAGCGATGAGTAGTAGCGGAGCGAGGAGCGGGCGTTGGGGCGCAGCGGTGAGCACGCTCGCCGTGAGTGCGGTGCTGTCGGTAAAGACATTCGAGGCGCGCGTGCCAAGTCGCACGGCGAGCGCCGGTGGCGCGAGGCGCGCGAGCTCGGACTCGGCGGGCTCCGGATTCACGACGAGCGCGCCAACGCGCGTGGTTCCGCGCAGATAGAAGTAGGCGCCGGCGCGCGACGGCGCGGTGAAGGCATCGCTGCTCAGCGTCATCTCGCCGCCCTCGGGAAGCTCGAGCGCGTCGACGTTCGCGGGGCGCGCGAGCTGCTCGCCAGGCGCGACCTCGCGCGGCGCGCCGCCCTCGCCGCTGAGATGCTGCGAAAGCATGTCGTCGAGCCAGGGGACGAAGCTCGCATGGAGCGGAAAGGTCGTGGCGGATGGAGCGAGCGGCGACGCAACGAGCACGTAACGCGGTCCTGCGACGATCCATGGCGCGCCGCCGGCGGTGGCCAGAGTGTCGACTCGATCTCCGCCGGGCGCGCCCGCAACGCGCGATAGCGCATAGCGGGTCAAAACAGTAACGCCATCCAGAGCGCGCGTGCTGTCCGCCGCGCGCACCACGGACTCGCCGCGCACTGCCGCGCCGAAGCGCCACGGGATGCCAAGGCGTTCGAGCGCGCGATTGGCGGCGCCGAGCTTCACGGGATCGGCCGGCGCTAGCAGGAGCGCGGGGAGCTTCGTCCCCTCGTCCGCCGGCGCGAAGGCGATCTCGTTGCCGATGCTCGCGCGGCCGCTCTGAACGAGCGCGTCGAGTGCGCTCCGCGCGAATGGACCGGCGAGCGGATGCAGCGACACCGCGGGCGCGGGCCCGACCCACACGGCGAAGTGGCGCACGTCGTCGCCGCGCAGCTCGTCGGGCTCCAGCTCCACCGTCCCCGCATTCCATCCGCGCTCCGGCGGCTCGGCGCGCAGCACAATCTCTTCGTCGCGCGCCGCGATCCCGCGCGCAAGCGTGCGCCCCTCGAGGGTGATGCGATACGTCGCGGAGTCGGAGGCGAGGAAGCGCGCGCGCACGGCGCCGCGCGGCGTCCACCGCGTCGGGATCGCGCGCACGGCGATGACGGCGTGATTCGCGGGCGCCTGAGCGGCGGGGAGATACGCGTGCAGCGGGACGTCGCCGAGCGAGAGCGGATTCTGCCAGCTCGTGGACTGACCGTCGGTGAGCACGACGACTTCCTTTGCGGGAAGCGCAGCGGCGCGCGCGAGACTAGCCGCGCGCGAGGTCGCGGCGCGGAGATCGCCCGCGCCGCCGAACGGCTCGGTGTGCGCCGCGGCATCGAGCACGGCATCGCGGCCGCCGCCATGCACCACGCCGTCTGCCGTGACGAGCCACACGCGATCCGACGACGATGCACGCCTGAGAATATCGCGCGCGCGCGACTGCAGCTGCTGCAGCACGGGGCGGCCGCCGACGACCGCCGAGGTGCTCAGCGAGTTGTCGAGCACGACCGCGAGCGCGGTGCGCGCGTGGCCGCCGCCCGCCATACGCACGATCGGATGCGCGGCGGCGAGCGTGATGAGCAGCACCGCGGCAACGCGCAGAATCATGAGCAACAGATTCCGCAGCCGCAGATCGCGCGAATGCTCCCGCTCGGCGCGCACGAGATAGCGCACCGCCGGGAAGTCGATGCGGAGGCCGGCGCGGCGGCGCATGAGATGGATGAGCAGCGGCACCGCGGCCGCGGCGCCGGCGAGGAGCCAGAGCGGAGCGAGAAAACCCATCAGCGTCTTACCACTAGGGCGCCTCCTGCCGCGCGGAGAACGCACGGCGCAGCGCGACGCCAAAGGGCGCATCGGTGATCACGGGCTCGTACGACGCGCCGTACGCGCTGAGCGCTCGCCGCCACTCGACGATCGCCTCGCGCACCGTCGCCTGGTACGCCGCGCGCACATCGGCGACCGTCGCCGCGACCTCGACGCCGCTCTCGGGATCGACGAAGAGCGCCTCGCTCGATTGCGGGAGGTCGAGTTCCGCGGGATCGAGCACGTGCATCACGACCACCTGATGCCCAGCGTTGCGCAGCCCGCGCACGGTCATCACGACGCTCTCGGGATCCATCAGCAGGTCTGAGATCAGCACGACCATCCCACGCCGTGCGATCAGTCGTCCAGCGGCCTCGAGCGCGCTCGCCGCGTGCGACGCGCGCCCCGAGCCCGGCTCCTCGAGCGCGGCGACGAGGCGCACCCACTGCCCCGTGCGCACGCGCGGCGGCACCGACGAGCGCACGACGTCATCGAAGCGCACGAGGCCGACCGCGTCGCGCTGCCTGAGGAACAGCAATGCGATCGCAGCGGCGAGTCGTTCCGCGTACGCGAGTTTGGTGAGGCGGGCCGCTGCACCGCTCCAGGCCATCGATCGGCTCACGTCCAGCACGATCGTCGCCCGCAGATTCGTTTCTTCCTCGTACTGCTTTACGGCCCAGCGATCCGCACGCGCTGCAAGCTTCCAATCGACGTGACGGGGCTCATCACCCGCCTGATACGGACGGTGTTCGGCGAACTCCACCGAAAATCCCTTCCGTGGCGAACGATGCAGCCCGGAAAGGAAGCCATCGACGATCCACCGAGCAGTCACTTCGATCCGTCCGAGCGCCGCGATCGTTGCGGGGTCGAGCAGATCGGCGCGCGTTGCGCGTGCCGTATCCATTGTCGAGAGGAAGCTAGGCGTCGTCTAAGTCAATTCCAACTGTCACCGAGCCGACGGTAAGGTGCCGAGCCCGTTATATTTGCAGATTCCCCGCCCTCAACTCCCGGAACGCCGTTGAAGCTCGATCACATCCGTAATTTCTGCATCGTCGCGCACATCGACCACGGCAAGTCGACGCTCGCCGACCGGTTGATCGAAGCCACGGGCATGCTGCAGAAGCGCGAGATGAAGGCGCAGGTGCTCGACACCCTCGATCTCGAGCGCGAGCGCGGCATCACGATCAAGCTCAACGCCGTTCGCATGACGTACAACGCGAACAACGGCGAGGCGTACGAGTTCAATCTCATCGACACGCCGGGGCACGTCGACTTCACGTACGAGGTGTCGCGCTCGCTCGCCGCATGCGAGGGTGCGATCCTCGTCGTCGATGCGTCGCAGGGGATTCAGGCGCAGACGCTCTCGAATCTCTTCCTCGCGCTCGACGCGGGGCTCGAGATCATCCCGATCCTCAACAAGATCGACCTGCCGGGCGCCGAGCCGGAGCGCCGCAAGCAGGAGCTGCACGATCTCATCGGCGCCGACAAAGATGACATTCTCCTCGTCAGCGCGAAGGAAGGACTCGGCATTCCCGAGCTGCTCGAGACGATCGTGCGCCGCGTCCCAGCGCCGCAGGGCGACCCCGATGCGCCCCTTCGTGCGCTCATCTATGACTCATATTACGACCGGTACAGAGGCGCCGTGCCGAGCGTGCGCGTGATCGATGGCACGCTCAAGCCGGGGATGATGATCCGCTTCGCCGCGGGCTCCGGGCTCTCGTACGAGGTCGCGCAGGTGGGGTACAACCAGCTGCGCCAGGTCGAGACCGAGTCCCTCGGCCCCGGCGAGGTTGGCTTCGTCGTCGCCAACGTGCGCACCGTGAAGGAGACGCGCGCCGGCGACACGGTGTTCGATGCGTCGAAGCCCGACGTCGAGCCGCTCCCCGGCTACAAAGAGGTGCACTCGATGGTGTTCTCGGGACTCTATCCCACCGACACCACGCAGTACGAGGGACTTCGCGACGCGCTCGAGAAGCTCCAGCTCAACGATGCCTCGCTGAACTACGAGCCCGAGACGTCCACCGCGCTCGGCTTCGGCTTCCGCTGCGGCTTCCTCGGCCTGCTGCACATGGAAATCGTGCAGGAGCGCCTCGAGCGCGAGTTCGATCTCGATCTCGTGACCACCGTGCCGAGCGTCGAGTATCACGTGTGGCGCACGGACGGCACGATGGAGCTGCTCGAGAGCCCCGCCAAGCTCCCCGACGCCGGCACCATCTCCAGGATCGAGGAGCCGTTCGTGAAGGCGCGCATCATGGCGCCGTCGGAGTACATCGGGCCGATCATGACGCTCGCCACGGAGCGCCGCGGCGTCTACAAGAACATGTCGTACCTCGACACCGCGCGCGTCGAGTTCGACTTCGAGTTTCCGCTCGGCGAGATCATCCTCGACTTCTTCGACAAGCTCAAGACGATCAGCCGAGGATACGCGAGCCTCGACTACGACATGCTCGACTACCGGGTGAGCGATCTCGTGAAGCTCGAGATGCTCATCAACGGCGACCCGATCGACGCGTTCTCGGTGATCATCCATCGCGACAAGTCGTACGATTGGGGGCGCAAGATCGCCGACAAGCTGAAGGAGCTGATTCCGCGCCAGCTGTTCGAGGTCGCGATCCAGGCGGCGATCGGGAACAAGATCATCGCGCGCAGCTCGGTGAAGGCGCTCCGCAAGGACGTGCTCGCCAAGTGCTATGGCGGGGACATCTCGCGCAAGCGCAAGCTTCTCGAGAAGCAGAAGGAAGGAAAGAAGCGCATGAAGCAGGTGGGATCCGTGGAGATACCGCAGGAAGCATTTCTCGCGGTGTTACAGGTGGATTGATGGCCCTCGCTGCTGCGACGGGCCCTCACCAGCTGGTCGTTCAGACCAGCTTCCTCGGCGACACCGTACTCACCACCCCGCTCATCGCGGAGCTCGCCAAGCGAGGTCCCGTGAGCGTGGTCGTGACGCCGGCGTCGGCGCCGCTGCTGGCCCGTAATCCCGACATCCACCAGCTCTTCGTGTACGACAAGCGCGGCGCGGACGCCGGGCTGCTCGGCTTTCGGCGCCTCGCGTTGAGGATTCGCGCGCCCGAACCACGCGAGGGCGCGCCGCCCGCGATCGCGTACCTCGCGCAGCGCTCCGCGCGCAGCGGCGCGCTCGCGCTTGCGGCGGGGTACACGCAGCGCGTCGGCTTCGAGGGCTCCGCCGGGCAAACGCTGTACTCGAAGCGCGTGCGGTACCGAGAAGATCGGCATCACGCCGAGCGGCTGTGGCGACTGGCGTTTCCGGAAATGGACACGAGCGCGCCGCTGCTGATGGCGGGCGCGCCGAGCCCGAAGCTCTTCCCTGGCGACGCGGAGCGCGCGGCGGTCAACGCGCTGTTGGGCGAAGAGAACGATCCGCGGCCGCTCATCGCGCTCGCCCCTGGGAGCGTCTGGGCGACGAAGCGCTGGCCTTACTATGCCCAGCTCGCGCGGGCGCTCGCCCCTCGCTTCCGAATAGCGATCATTGGTGGCGCGGCAGACCGTTCGGAGGCCGCATCTATCGCGAATTTTTCCGGCGCGCAAGGGGTGGTTGACGGCACGGCCTCGTTGTCGTTGCTTGCCTCAGCCGAATTGATCCGACGTGCGCAGTTACTGGTTACTAACGACTCTGCACCGCAGCATCTGGCCTCGGCCACAGGAACGCCAACAGTCACTATTTTTGGGCCGACGGTCGAAGAGTTTGGCTTCGGTCCGCTGGCTCCTCACTCCATCTCCCTCGGACTCGACGCGCTTGCCTGCCGCCCCTGCCATCATCACGGCCCTCCGCACTGTCCCCTCGGGCACTGGCGCTGCATGCGCGAGCTCGGGCTCGATGCGGTCGCGCTCGCGGTGGACGAGGTGCTCGATGCCTGCTGAGTCGACGCGAGTGAGCGCGTGAGCGACGCGCGAGTGAAGTACATCGTCGGCGTCGATCTCGGCGGCACGAACATCGTCGTCGGTGCGATGCCGGAGGACGGGAGCCGCCAGCTCTCCGTGCGCCAGGCGTCCACGCACCCGGAGGAAGGCGCCGAGGGCGTCGTCGCTCGCATCGCGGCGATGGTGGGCGACGTGATCGCCGATGTGTCGCGTAGCGAAACGGCGCGCGCCGACGACTTTCTCGGCGTCGGCGTTGGCGCGCCGGGCCCGCTCGATCGCGAGCGTGGGGTGGTCGTCGTCG
>PLMM01000408.1 GCA_003142495.1 Gemmatimonadota bacterium
TCGAGCACGCCTATTGGGATGCGTCCGATGCCGAACTTCGAGACGCCGGCGTTTCGTGGATACAGCGGCACCGGGATCTCCGTCACCGTGAAGCCATGCTCGGCCGCGATCACGATCATGTAGCGATGCCAGTCCGGGCGCACGGGAAGCCACTCCATGATCTCACGGCGATACGCCTTCACCGAGTTCAGGTCGCGAACTGGAATCTCGAAGAGCGAGCGGGAGAGCCCATTGTAGATCTTCGAGACGAACGCCTTCTCGTACACGCCCTGCTTGTAGCCCGTGACCATGTCCGACTCGCCGGCCAAAATGGGCGCGACGAGTCGCGGAATGTCCTCTGGCTTGTACTGGAGATCCGCGGGATAGAAGACGAGCACGCGTCCACGCGCGGCGAGATAGCCGGTGCGAAGCGCGTCGGCTATGCCGCGCTGGCGGCGATGCCGCGCCACGCGCAGAAAGGAATATTTCTTCCGCAGCGCCTCGAGCACGCGCGGCGTGTCGTCGGATGAGCCATCGTCGATGACCACCACTTCATAGGAAACCGTGCTGTTCGCGAACGCGGCCGCGGCCTGCTCCATGAAGAGCGGCAGATTCTCGGCCTCGTCCTTTGCCGGCACGAGCACCGAGACGTCGATCGCGGCGGAAGACGATGCCGCGGCGACGAGCGTCATACTCGCTTGCGCATCCGGGCCGAGAGGACGCCGAGTTGGTCGCGATACTTGGCGACGGTGCGGCGCGCGATCTGAACGCCACTCTCCTTCAGGATGTTCACGATCGCCTGATCGGTGAGCGGGTGCTTGGGATCTTCATCGGCAACGAGCTTCTCGATCTGCGCCTTGATGCCGCGCGCCGAGACGTCCTCGCCGCCGGTGGTCGAGAGTCCGGACGAGAAGAAGAACTTGAGCGGGAGCACCCCGCGCGGCGTCTGCACGTACTTCTCGTTCGTCACGCGGCTGACGGTCGATTCGTGCATGTTGATGACTTCCGCGACCTCGCGGAGGGTGAGCGGCTTGAGATACTGCACGCCCTTCTCGAAGAAGTCGCGCTGCCGGTCGACGATGAAGTGCATCACCTTGAGCATCGTCTGCCGGCGCTGCTCGATCGCCTGAATCATCCAGTTCGCCGAATTCATCTTGTTGGAGATGAACTCCTTGTTCTCGCCGTCGAACTTCTTCTTGTCGCGCGCGATCTCGACGTACGCTCGGCTCAGCTTGAGTCGCGGGACGTTCGCATCGTTGAGCGTGATGAGATAGACGCCGTCGATCTTGTCGATGACGAGATCGGGGATGATGTAGTTGTCGCCGGATTCGCTGTAGACGAGCCCCGGCTTCGGATCGAGCTTCGCGATCTCGTCGGCGGCGTTCTGGACGTCGGTGACGCTGATGCCGAAGCGCTTGGAGATCTCGCTGCGACGGTGATTGATCAGCTCATCAAAGCAGTCGCGGACGAGGCGATACGGCACCGACTGCTCGAGACCCGCCTCGCGGAGCTGGAGGAGCAAGCACTCGCGCAAATCGCGCGCGCCGACGCCCGGAGGATCGAGCGCCTGAATCGTGCGCAGCATGGCCTCGCACTCGTCCTCGGTGTAGAATGGAAGTCCTTCGGTGTCGCGCCCGAGCTCTTCCGCCGCCTTCTCGACCCACTCGTTGATGCCGCGACGAATCTCGTCGAGCGAGCACGCAAGGTAGCCGTCTTCATTGATGTTGCCGACGAACTCCTCGGCGAGCTGATGCTGGCGCTCGTCGAGATCGAGGAGCGCAACCTGATCGCGAAGATGATCGCTGAGATCGCGGCGATCGACCGTGACAGGCTCGAAGTACTCCTTCTCCTCGTGCTCCTCGGGGCGGCCACCGGCATCGAAGCCGTTGAGGAGGATCTCCTCCCAGTCGATCTCGTCCGCCGCCTCTTCTTTCGGCTGCTCTTCCTCTGTCTGCTCGCCATCCTCCGCAGCGGCTTCCTCGCCGTCCTCGTCCTCATCCTCCTCGTACATCTCGAGGAAGGGATTGTTGAGGAGCTCCTGCTTCAGGTGCTGCTGGAGATCGAGGAGTGGCATGTACAGGAGATCCATCGCCTGGTAGAGGCGAGGATTGATCTTGATCTCCTGCCTCATCTGCGTGTGCTGCGACATGCCTGTTCTCATGCAGCACCTCCTCGACTCGGCCGTACGATGTTCTCGGCGAAGCGTGCGCGCAGTCGCGCGGCGAGCGTCGGGCCGAGGTATATCTCGGCGACCGTCTCGTCGAATACCAGCTCACGGACGGTCCCCGATACCTTCACCTGGCCGTCGAACATGATGTAGGCGCGATCTACGATGTCCAGCGTCTGCTCCACGTTGTGATCGCTGATGAGCACTCCGATGCCACGATGACGGAGGCCGGCAACGATCGACTGAATGTCGTGCACCGCGATCGGATCGACTCCGGCGAACGGTTCGTCCAACATCATGAACTTCGGCTGCGTCACGAGCGCCCGCGTGATCTCGAGGCGGCGCCGCTCCCCTCCAGACAGCGAGTAGGCGCGGTTGTGGCGCAGATGCTCGATGCTCAACTCTCCCAGCAGCTGCTCCAGCCGAGCCTCCCGATCGCGCGCCGACAGCTTCATCGACTCGAGAATCGCGAGGATGTTCTCCTCGACCGTAAGCTTACGAAAGATCGACGGTTCCTGTGAAAGGTAGCCAATGCCCAAGCGCGCGCGCCTGTACATCGGCATCTCCGTGATATCGCGATTGTCGAGCAGGATTCGCCCTTCCTGCGGTTGCACCAGCCCGACGATCATGTAGAAGGTGGTCGTCTTCCCCGCCCCGTTGGGGCCCAGCAGTCCGACGATCTCCCCCTGTTGCAAGCGCAAGGCCACGTCGTTCACGACCCGGCGCCGTTTGTAAGTCTTTACCAGCGAACGAGCTTCGAGCAGGCTCCCGCCCTCGAGCGGGTCGGTCGGCTCCCGTTGTCCGGCGCGCACGACCGAATGCTCGCCAGTGTGCTTGAGCACCCCTTCGACGCCCGAGTCCTGGATTGCCTGACGGAACGGCGCGATTTGACTCCAATAAGACGGTTCAATCGTGATTGTGGTATCGGCGCCGATCTGACCCTCCGGCAGCACGACGAGCCCGTCCTGCGCGAGGCGCGGGAGCACGGTGCGCGTGAGATGCTCGCGCACCTCGTCGAGCCCCAGGCGGCCGGCCTCGCGATCGGCGTCGCGCCCCTCATCGCGGACCATGCCGAGGTAGTCGTTGCGATACTGGATGGCGATATCGTTGAAGTTGACGTCGCCGTTGTCGCGCGCCGCGCAGACGAGCGCGTGGAGCGCCATCGCGGTCCAGCGGTCGCCGCGCGCATGCTCTTCGATGAAGCGCTGCACGGGAAGCGGAAGCTGGCGCTCGATCACGGGCGCCTCGAGGAGCTTCGGGTGGATCGTTGCGAGTCCTGCTTGCGCGCCGTGAGCGTGTCCGCTTTTCCCGGCACCTGCGGCTCGAGATAGACGCCCTCCGCCTTGTCGACGATGTCGACGACCTGCACGACGCGGTTCGCGAAGGCGATGGAGATGACGCGCCCCTTCACGTAATTGATCGCGGGGCCCACGACGCCGCTGTCCTTGGCGGCGAGCTGGTAGAAGGACTGCGCGCTCCCCTGCGCGATGAGCTGACGCATCTGCGGCTGGCTCGATGTGTCGCCGGGCGCCTGCACACTGTCGAAGTGCGCGGTGATGGTGTCGCCGCGCATCCAGTCCTTCTCCTTCGTGTGAAGCTTCGCGGTGTCGGGGAGGCTCTGCGCGTATGCCTTCCGCACCGCGCGGATCTCGCGCGTGCGCTGGCCGGGCATGCGCAGATCGATCGAGTCGGAGAGCACATCGTAGATGGGGTTCACCGCGCGCGCGCGCGACTTCCCCCATGCGTAGGCGCGCTGCATGAGCCCCGCGTTCATCCGAAAGTCAATCGTGTCCGCGGTCATCGTCGCGCTGTCGCTGATGCTCTTCGCCTTTCCCTTCGACAGCACGCGCTGCAGCGCGTGATTCGAGCCGAAGAGATCGATCAGANNCTCGCCGTAGAGCGTGAACTGCTTCTTCCCGCGTGAGACGATCTTCGGTGACTTCATGAGCCGCGCGAACTGCGTCTGGCTGTTCATCATCGCGGTGTCGCCGGTCGCGATCACGTCCGTGCGCGTGATGACGACGTTCTTCGACGCGTAGACGAGACTGTCGCCATCCATCACGACGGTGTTGGCGACGACGACCGTGGGCTCGGATGGCTTGCCGGTCGAGTCCTTCTCGATGACGTTGATCGTCGGGCGCCCCGGCGCGATCATGTGCGCGACCGGCCGGATCTTCGGCGCCGCGCGATAGTACTCGACGCGCGGACCGACGAGCGTCGTCCCGCTCGGCAGCAGCGTGTGGACGTTCCCCTCGGAGAGCAGGTGCTCGTCGATGAGGTAGTACGTCGCGACATCGGAGTCCATCGTGATGCGCGGCTCGGTGTAGTGCACGTGGCCGACGAGATGCCACATGTGCAGATCGCCGAACCACTCGGCGCTATCGGCGATCAGCGTGATCTGCTGCAGCGGGCAGTGCCCCGTGATCCCGCCG
>PLMM01000144.1 GCA_003142495.1 Gemmatimonadota bacterium
CGCAGCGATCCCGATACGCCCCGAGTCGAGCGTGCGCATGAAGTTGGTGAAGCCCAACCCCTCGTCGCCGAGCAGATTCTCCGCCGGCACCTCCACGTCCTGGAAGAGCAGTTCGCGCGTGTCCGACGCGCGCCAGCCGAGCTTGTCCTCCTTCTTCCCTGCACGGAAGCCGGGCATGGGCGTGAGCGACGCGTCGTGGCCGATGCCGAATTCAGCGGCCGCGCGGAGGTCGCAAGTCTCCTTCGTGAGGATGAACGAGCTGATCCCTTTGCTTCCCGCGCCCGGATCGGTGACGGCCGTGACGACGAAGATCTCGCCGATCCCCGCGTGCGTGATGAAGCGCTTCGATCCGTTGAGCACGTAGCCTCCACCCTTCTTCACCGCGGTCGTGCGCGTGCCGCCCGCGTCGCTCCCCGCGCTCTCCTCGGTGAGTCCGAAGCCGCCGAGCACGCGACCGGATGCGAGCGGCGGCACGAAGCGCTCGCGCTGCGCGTCGGTGCCGAAGTTCACGATCGGCGAGGTGCCGAGCGTGGTGTGTGCCGAGATCGTGATCGAGTGCGACGCGTCCACCTTCGCGAGCTCGTGGATCGCGATGATGAACGACATCAGGTCGCGCCCGGAGCCGCCGATCGACTTGGGCCACGGAATGCCGAGCAGCCCGAGATCGGCCATCTGCTTGACGGTCTTCCATGGGAACGTCGCGTCGGCATCGTGCCGCCGCGCCACCGGCGCGACGACCTCGCGCGCGAACTCGCGCACCTCGGCACGGAAGCATTCGTGCTCTTTCGCGAAGTAGGGAAGATTGCGGGGTGTCATGCTGCCTCCGTGTCGTCTGACTCGCGGATCACGGCCAGAATCTTCTCGCCGTAGCGCTCGAGCTTCGTTGGTCCGACACCGCGCACGCCGCTCAATGCATCGAGCGACACGGGGCGCCGCACTGCCATTTCCACAAGCGTGCGATCCGGAAAGATCACGTACGCGGGTACCTTCGCCGCGCGCGCGAGCGTCGTGCGGAGCTCGCGCAGCGCGGCGACGAGCGCCGGCTGTGCTGCGGATAGTTCGATGTCCGTGGAACTATCCACCGCACTCTCGTTGCGAACAGTACGCGCCACACCACGAGTCGCGCCACCCGCCACGCCGCGCCGCTTGCGCGGAGCAGCGGCGCGCGCGGCCGGCGCCTCTTTCTCGTGTGTGCCGAGGCAGATGTCGCACCCCGTGCACGAGCCGCTCGCAGCGGGATCGCCGAAATAGCGGAGCAGAAAGCCGCGCCGGCATCCGGTGGTATACGAGTACTTCTGCATCGCGTCGAGCTTCCCCATGTCGCCGGCCCGCCTGCGGTCGAGCTGCTCCCAGCTGATGCGGAGCGCGGAGAACGGGCGCCGCACATCGGGAATGCGGAGGCCGCCGCCGCTGCGCTCCCACACGACGAACTGGCGTTCCTGCAGCGAGTCGAGCAGCGCGGCTATTCCTTGAGGGCCGCCGAGCCCAGGCGCGAAGGCGTTGGGATCGACGGTGATGCCGTCGTAGCTGCTCGCTCCACCCACGCGCCAGATCGCGCGCAGCAAATCCCGCTCGGCCTCGAAGCCCTCGCCGAGCTCCGTCTTGATGCGGAGCGGCGTGGCGAGGAGACGAACGAAGAGTTGCGTCGCGCTCGCGAGCTCGTTGACGACGGAGCCCGACTGCACGAGGATGCGAAGCGCTGATTCCACCTCTCGCTCCTTCAGCTGTCCGCGGGCGGCGGACGAGATGTCTGCCGCCGTGAGTTTCGCGAGGCCATTTCCATCCGCGGCCTTCTGTATGTCATTGTATACCCGCTCCACGAGGGCCCGGTCCGGGTGCGCGGTCTTGATAAAGAACTCGTGCGTGAAGCGATCGGAAAAGGCGTGTAACAGAACGCACACAGAAGGAAGGCCGTCGCGTCCCGCGCGCCCCGCTTCCTGGTAGTAGGCCTCGAGCGTGCCCGGCATCGCGTGGTGGATGACGAGGCGCACATTCGGCTTGTCGATGCCCATGCCGAAGGCGTTCGTCGCGACGATCGCGCGCACGTCATCGCGCATGAAGGCGTCCTGCACGTCGCGGCGATGCTCGTCGTCGAGGCCGGCGTGGTAGCCGACGGCCGGGATGCGCGCGCGCTCGAGCACCTGCGTGATGCGCTCGACCGCCTTGCGCGTGGAGGCGTACACCACCGCGAGCCCCGGCTGCGCCTTGAGCGCCGCGATCAGCGCCTCATCCTTGTCGGCCTCCGTGCGCGTGCGCACGACCGAGTACGAGAGATTCTTGCGATCGAATCCCGTGACGATCGTCTCCGCCTTGTCGAGCTGAAGCTGCTTGATGATGTCCGTGCGCACATCGCCCGTGGCCGTCGCGGTGAGGGCGATCGTCGGCGGCATGCCGAGCCGCTCGCGCACGGAGCGAATGCGCAGATAGCTCGGGCGGAAGTCGTGCCCCCACTCGCTGATGCAGTGCGCCTCGTCCACTGCCAGCAGCGAGACGCCGATCGCGCGCAGCCGCTCCGCAGTGGTGCCCGCATCGAAGCGCTCGGGCGCCACGTAAAGGAGCTTCACCTCGCCCCGCTCCGCTCGCGCCAGCCTGCTCGCCACCTCGGCGCCCGACAGCGACGAGTTGATGAACGTCGCCGGAAGGTTGCGCGCGGCGAGCGCGTCAACCTGATCTTTCATCAGCGAGATGAGCGGCGAGATCACGACCGTGAGCCCGGGGAGCATCAGCGCGGGCACCTGGAAGCAGAGCGACTTGCCGCCGCCAGTCGGGAGAATGACGAGCGTGTCGCGCCCCTCGAGCACCGCCTGGACGGCGCGCTCCTGTCCGGGGCGGAACGCGGGGTAGCCGAAGTGCGTGCGAAGGATCTCGCGCGCGTCGTCGATGGTGTGCGTGGCGGTCATCGGCGAAGCGTGCGGGCTGGTGTCGCGTGAAGGCTCATCGATCACCCGCGCAGCGAATCGTCAAACGGCGCGCGCGAAGTGCCCGCGCGTGAATTGCGATCCGACGAGCTCGCGCACCGCGGCGACGTTCGGCGTGACGCCGATGGTGAGTGCGTCGAGCGCGTCGCGATAGCGCGCCGTGATCTCGGCGACCGGATCGCCCGGCACGTTGAACAGCATCCGATATGCGCGAATGCCCGTGCTCCAGAGTCGCGGAAGAAACTCCGAGCCCTCGATCGGACGCGAGTGCAGGAGCCGATTGCGGCACGCGGAATCCGTCGCGACCGCGAAGGTGTAGCCCGCGGGATCGGTGATCTGCACGAGCGGATGATCGCGCACACAGAGATCGCGGCAGGAGCCCGGCACGCGATCGTACGCGGCCGAGAGCACGCAGTGCTCGATGGTCATCCCCTCGGGGCGGCCGTAGATCAGCGTGTCGAAGCCGAGCCCGTGGCGCGGCGCCGTCACGCCGGCGATCTCGTCGCCGGTGAGCTCCACCGAGAGCACGAGCCGCGAAGCGCCGAGCGCGAACATCTCATCCGCCGTGTGCTGGTTGAACACGTTGAGCGCGTAGTCGCCAACGACGTCCCTTCCCTCGCGCGCGAGCTCGGCCATCAAGCCGAGGTGCCCTGTGAGCATCGGCGTGCCGAGCGCGAGCCACTTGTCGAGATGACGTCGCTCTTCGGGGCGGACGATCGTCGGCGTGCGCAGGCGGAAGGCTATTCCGCGGGCGGCCATCGCGGCAGCGAGCGCGGCGACGCGCGTAACTGTCGGAAGCGGATGGCGGAGAAAGGGGTCGAGGGCGATCTCGGTGGCGCCCGCATCGGCGGCGGAGTACGCGTCCTCGAGGCGGCAGACGTCGGCGGCGAGCACGAACGGAGGCGCGCCCGGGGGCGCGAACGCCGAGTGCACGGCATCCTCGAGAGCCGCGCGATTGCCCGCGCGCCAACTGGAATCGTCCGTCGCCACCGCCGCTTCGATGCTCGCCGCGCGCTCCGCGCGCTCCGCCTGCTGCGCCCAATCGCGCCGCACCATCAGCTGCTCGATCGCGCGCTGCCGAAGCCCGTTCAATTCGCTCACCGGGATGAACAGTCCGCTCGCGAGCGCCTGATCGTCGACGGTGCCGAGCACGAACGGGGTCTCCCCCATGCGACCGAGCTGCTCGCGGAGCTGCGCCTGGTCGAGCGCGCGCTTGTTTGCCGGTGCCAGCTGAATCTCCGTTCTGACATCAACGACTTCGGCATCCGCGCTGAACAGCAGCTTGAGCGGCGAGCCCGCCGAGCCGAAGGCGCGTACGTCGACGCGCGTCTTGCGACCGCGCGCCGGCGCGGCGAGCGACGCGAAGCTCTCGCGTGCGCGGGCGAGCAGCGCCGCGTGCGACGTGCGCACGACGCGCCACCCATTCGGCACCGGCATGCGCGCGTCGACGACCTGGCGCGCGACGCCGTTCGAGGTCGAGAGCGTGCGCACGGAAGAGATCGAGAATCCCGTCACGCTCCCCGCCTCGCCCGTTGGCGGCTCGAGCGCGATTCCATCACCCACTTCGAGCGGCGTTTGCAGCTCCACGAACAGTCCGCCGCGCGCCCATCCGGTCACCACGCCGATGTCGACGCCGCGATTGTCAGGCTGGTCGCGCGTGATGTAGTCGCGCCCCGCGCGCCCGCCGTACATTCCGCCGGTGAAGCCGCGGCTGAAGATCTGCACGAGATCGCCGGTGTGCGCGAGCGGCTGCACATGCTCGCCCTTCGCGACCTGGTCGAGAAAGGTGCGATAGCTCTTCGTCACCGTTGCGACGTACTCGGGCTTCTTCTTGCGCCCCTCTACCTTGATCGTGCGAATCCCCGCCTCCGCGAGCTCCTCGAGATGCGCGTGCGCCGCGAGATCGCGCGCCGAGATGAGGAAGCCCGTGTCGAGCGTCTCACCCGTAGTGCTGTTCGTGAGCGAGTAGTCCTTGCGGCACGACTGCGCGCACGAGCCACGGTTCGCGCTGCGCTCGGAGATCATCCCCGACATGTAGCACTGGCCGGAGTACGAGATGCAGAGCGCGCCGTGCACGAACGACTCGAGCGAGAGCCCGGGCACGGCGGAGCGGATGGCGCGGATGTCGCTCAGCGTGTTCTCGCGCGCGAGCACGACGCGCTGCACGCCGAGCTTCTCGAGCACCGCCGCGCCGGCGCCGTCGTGCACCGTCATCTGCGTCGAGCCGTGGATCTCGAGCCCGGGATACACTCGGCGAATGAGGCGCACGAGGCCAATGTCCTGAACGATCACCGCGTCTATTCCGCGGTCGATGCACTCGCCCAGCAGCGTGAGCGCGTCTTCGAGCTCCGCGGGCTTGATGAGCGTGTTGAGCGTCAGGTACACGCGCGCGCCACGCGAGTGCGCGAGGCGGCACGCCTGGTCGAGCTCGTCGAGGGTGAGCTGCGCGCCATCGTCGCGCGCATTGAGACGCTCGGCTCCGAGGTAGATGGCGTCGGCGCCGTTGGCGATTGCTGCCCGTGCGGCATCGAGCGAGCCGGCGGGCGAGAGAAGCTCGGGGATGGGGCGCGAAGGCATCTTAATGCGAAAGCTAGTGCCTTGTTGCCCCTAATCCCACGCCGAGCTAGGCGGCCGAGAGATCCCTCAAGACGTCTCCGACCGCGCCGTGGCGCAGCCGCTTGAGCGCACGATCGCGCAACTGCCGAACGCGCTCGCGCGTGACGCCGAGCATCTTCCCGATCTCATCGAGCGTGTGCTCGCGATCTTCCTCGAGCCCGAAGTAGAGGCGGAGAATTTTGGCATCGCGAGCCGGAAGCGTGAGAAGGGCGCGCTCCACTTCGTGCGTCTTGAATTGATCGAGGATCTGCCCTTCCGTACTTGTGCCCTCCTCCACCGAGAAGCGCTCGATGAGCGCACGATCGGAATCCTTCCCGATCGATGCATCGAGACGAACATCGGAGGCATTCAGCGATGCGAGCGCGCCGACGATCTCGGTGGAGATGCCGGTGACGTGCGCGATCTCGCGCGGCGTGGGCTCGCGCGTGAGCTTCTCGCGCAGCATCGCGATCGCCTTGATCACGCGAGAGAGATCGGCGGTGCGATTGAGGGGGACGCGGACCGTGCGTCCCTGTCGCGCGAGGGCCGCGAGGATGGCCTGGCGAATCCACCAGACGGCGTACGNNCTGAGGTCGATGAGCGGCATTCCGCGGTTCTGATATTTCTTCGCGACGGAAACGACGAAGCGAAGGTTGCGACGAACGAGCTCCTCCATTGCTTCGTGCTCGCCAACGCGGATGCGACGCGCGAGAACCTTCTCACCGTCAGCGGTGAGCAGTGGGAAGCGGCTTACTTCTGCGAAGTACTGGTCGAGGATGTCGCGATCGCCCTCCGCTGGACGAATGACTGCTGGAACCGCGCGCCGACGGCGTTTGGTGTCTGCCATACTGCCCCCTCGTGGCGTTCCGACGCGCGTTGCGATCGCTTATCGTAAGTTTGCATACGCAGCGGGAACGTCGGTAAGGTTGCATACTTAATGAGAAATAGATACAGCGGCAGAAGTTATAATTTTCTTATTTAAGGCCTCCTATAGGTCATCACGGTTGCTCGAACGCGGAATGAGCCTTAAAGCGAACGCGACAATTACTAGTCCGATACCGGCCAACATTAGATGGTGGTTCGCGGTTTTCGCACCCCACGCCCAGATCGAGATGGCGACCACCAGAACTGCCACTTTGAGCTGATCGACGCGCCTCATGGCTTGCCGGGCAGCGCAAAGCGACGAACGCCCTCGCGGAAGTCTGCCGTCGCCCTCGCTTCGACGTTGGCGCGGGCTCCGCGGGCTACCCCATCCTCGAACGACATCCCGTCGAG
>PLMM01000159.1 GCA_003142495.1 Gemmatimonadota bacterium
AGTATGGGCTCGGCTCGGCCTGCATCGGCGGTGGTCAGGGGATCGCGGTGATCATTGAATCGCTCGAGGCGTAGTCGCATCGCGGCGGCGGGCGCGTTGCTGCTCGCTGCCGGTTGCTCGGGACTCGTGGGCGCGAACACGACCCCCGAGGTCGAGCCGGTGGCCGCGCCTACCGGCATCGATCAGGAGGTAATCGGGCAGACACCGTGGCCGGTGAAAACGCGCTACGTCGTCGACCTGTGGCTGCACGGCTACGCGATGCTCGTGAGCGACACGTCGCGCACGCCACTTTTTCGCGCGGACTATCGCGACGCGATGATCGTGGCGAAGAACAGCCGCAACATTGCCTCGCAGCTCGACGACAACGCGGAGGCGCTGCGTCACGGACTGCGCGTGAATCCGCGGCTGCTCGACGGAGCGCGGCTCGCGTTGCGCGAGGGGAGCTGGGTGGAGATGGGGAACGACATCGCCGCCTTTCTCACGTCCGGAGAGGAAGCAGCGAGTGGCAAGAAGCGACCGTCGGCACTCTCCACGTGGAAGCGCACGCCGCACCCGGCCGAGGAAACGACGGCGACGTCGGCGGTGCTCGGCTCCGTCTTTCGCACGGAGAGCGATCGCGCGTGGCTCAAGCTGTTCGCACTCTCGCTCAGCGACGAGCACTCGAAGTTCTACGAGCTGTACTGGCGCGAGCAGCAGCACGCGCTGCGCCCGACGCTCGCCGCCGTCGACTCGCAATTCTCGCAGCGCTACCTGAAGCAGCTGCGCAGCTATCTCCGCGGCGTGCAGCTGCCGACGGGTGAGATCGTACTCTCGCTCCCGTTGGGCGGCGAGGGGCGCAGCATTCTCGAGGGGCAGCACTCCGTGGCGATCGGCTTCCCGGCGACGGCGGATTCCTCGCTCGACGCGGTGTACGAGTTCGCGCACGAGGCGGTTGGCGGGATAGCGGAGCAGGCGGTGCGCGAGCGCATCTCACCGGCGGAGTTTCGCGCGGGCGCGGCGGCGCAGTTCGAGAGCCCGACGAAAGTTCGCGGCGGCGCGATGCTCCTCCAGCGCGCGATCCCCGAGCTCGTTGCCGGCTACGAGCGACACTATCTCTCGGTCGCGCGCGTACGATTTGGTGGAACCGATGTGGACTCCGCATTCGTGCGCGCGTTTCCCGTGAGGCAGGCTATTATCGACGGTATGGATCAGCAGCTCGATCAGGTGCTCAAGGCGGCCAACTGATGGCCGGCGACTCGAAGCCCGTGCCGGCTCCCATCGTTGCGCCTGCGCCCGGGGCGCCGGTGCCGCTCGAGCGCGCGGCGCTCGAGCGCGTGCTCGCGCGCGCCGCGGAGCTGCAGGCGCAGGAGGCGGATCCGGGTGAACTGACGCTCACCGAGGCACAGATTCTCGAAGTCGGCAACGATGTCGGCATCCCCGCCAAGCATTTGCGCCAGGCGCTCGCCGAGGAGCGGTCGCGTATCGAGGTGCCGGTGGAGCGCTCGCGCATGGCGGCGATCTTCGGCTCCGCGACGGTGTCCGCGAGCCGCACGGTGCGCGGGACGCCGGCGTCGATCTTCGACCGCCTCGACGACGCCATGCAGCGCGAGGAGTCGCTGCGCGTGAAGCGCCGCTTCCCCGATCGAATCGCGTGGGAGCCGCGCGGCGGCATGGCGACGGAGTTCAAGCGCATCATGAATGTCGGTGGCCACGGTTATCGACTCTCGCGCGCAGAAGAAGTTGCGGCGACGGTGATCGCGGTCGATGCGGAGCGCTCGATCGTGCGCCTCGATGCGAGTCTCACGACGCTGCGTTCGCGCTACGTTGCCGGCGGAAGCTCGATGGTCGTCGTCGGCGGCGTGACGGGCGGCATCATGATCGCGCTCGGCGTCATGACCGCGGTCGCGGCGCTGCCCGTCGCAGCGGGGCTGGTCGCGGGATACTTCATTGCGCGCGGTCATACGCCGCAGGTCGCGGGCGCTCAGCTCGCGCTCGAGCAGATGCTGGATCGCCTCGAGCGCGGCGAGATGCAGCGGTCGTCGCTCCTCTCGGCAATCACTGCGAGCGCCGGACTTCGCTGGCCCTGATCGCTTTTCTTCCCTTTCTCTTCCCTCTGAAATCAACTAATGACAACGATTGCGACCGTCGGCGTGCTCGGCGGAGGACTCATGGGCTCTGGCATCGCGCAGGTTGCGGCGGTGAATGGATTCAAGACCATCGTGCGCGAAGTGGATGACGCGTCGGCGGCACGCGCGCGCGCGAGCATCGAGAAGTCGCTGGCCAAGGCGATCGAGAAGGGGAAGCTCACCGAGCAGGCACGCACGGAGACGCTCGGCCGGCTGACGTTCACGACGAAGGTCGCGGATCTCGCGCCGGCGGACATCGTGGTCGAGGCCATTGTCGAGGATCTCGAGCTCAAGAACGCGATCTGGAAGGAGCTCAACGCGCTGTGCGCGGCGCACACGATCTTCGCGTCGAACACGTCGAGCCTCACGATTGCCGCGATGGCGGCGGCAGGCGGGCGCGGCGACCGGATGGTGGGGCTGCACTTCTTCAATCCGGTTCCGGTGATGAAGCTCGTCGAGGTCGTGAAGACCGTGACGACGAGCGACGAGACGTTCACGCGCGCCTTCGAGTTCGCGAAGATGCTCAAGAAGGAGCCGATCGCGGCGAAGGACAACTCGGGCTTCGTCGTGAATCTGCTGCTCGTGCCCTACCTGCTCGACGCGATCAACGCGCTGGAGCACGGCGTCGCGAGCGTCGAGGACATCGATAAGGGGATGATGCTGGGCACGGGCTACCCGATGGGGCCGTTCACGCTGCTCGACTTCGTCGGGCTCGACACCACATACAAGATCGCCGAGATCATGTTCGACGAGTATCGCGAGAAGCGCTATGCGCCGCCGCCGCTGCTCAAGCGAATGGTGCTCGCGGGCTACTATGGTAAGAAGTCGAAGCGGGGGTTCTATGACTACAGCGTGGAGCCGCCGGTGGTGAGCAAGCTGGGGTTGTAGGGGTGAGCAATCCGCGGGAACACAAGCCGTCAACAATTGGAAAACGACTTGAACGGAAAAAGGCACGGATTTGAACGGAAAAAGCTCTGCATCGGCTCATCCCGTCTTATTCGTGCTCATTCGTCTTTTTTTTGTTTTTTTCGTGCTCGCGGTTGGCAGTACCTATCCGTTCGCCCTAACGCGCTCGGCCTAAGCGCCGCCCTTCACTAAATACTTCCGGACAAACTCATCCATCCGCACCAGATCGAGCGCGGCGTCCTTGCATGGTCCGTTGGGGAGCGTCATCGGCAGCCCGAGCACGGGTACCCGCCCCGCAACGTCGTGCAGCCCGCTCACGAGATCGCGCTCACACGCGACCGCGACGACCGCCTTCGGGCGTCGCTCGCGGATCACGCGGCGCGCGAGTTGGCCGCGCGTAGCGACGAAGGCGGAGACGCCGTAGCGCTTCGCGATCTCGAGCACGCCGTCGAGCGCCTCGCGCGAGAGACAGCGCGGGATGAGGATCAGCAGCTCGGACGGATTCACGCGCCGCTCGCGCGCGAGGGCGAGATCGTTGTAGACGACGACGCTCGCGTGGTCGGTCCAGTCGCGCTTCACGCCGAAGAGCTCACCCACGCGCCACGCCAGGTTGAGCGCGCGGAGCAGCAGCCCGCGCTCGGCCAGCTTCTCGGGGAGGAGCGCGCGTCCAGTCCACACGGAGAGCGCGAGGAGCGTGAGCCACGCGAGCGAGATCGCCACGAACGAGGCTATCCCGAGGTAGAGCGCGAGTGGAAGCCGGCGCGAGAGGAAGGCGAGGCGCGGCGCGAGCAGGTAGACTGCCGCGGCGGCGAGAATCGCGACGAGCACGATGCCTACGGCCGTGAATCCGAAGTAGAGGCGCGTGGGCGAGGTGAAGTCGCCACCGTTGTCGAGCGCGCCGCCATCCCATTCGTCCCATTCGTGTCCGAGCCGCCGGTCTGTTTCGATCTTGATCAGCGGTCCGGCCTGTCGCAGCGGCACTTCGCTCTCCATGCTGGATGATGACGGGACCGCGAGTGCCTTGTCAACGGCGGCCGCGCGCGCCAATGTGCCCGTCGTGAAGCCCAATGGATTTCGTGGCGTCTTCCGCGACGATGAGTCCGCGCGCGCGGTCTACGCCGAGGGGGCGGGGATCGCGCGCGTGATCCCGGCGGCGGTGGCGGTGCCCGTAGATGCGGACGATGTCGCGGCGCTCGTGCGCTGGGCTGCGTCGAGCAACACGGCGCTGATCGCGCGCGGCTCCGGCAGCGGGATGGCGGGGGGCGCGGTGGGTCCGGGAGTCATCGTCGACTTGAGCCGGCTGGATGCGATCGGGGCCATCGACGTGAGCCGCCGCCGAGTGGTGGTTGGCCCGGGCGCGGTGCGCGGCGCGGTGAACGAGGCCGCGCGCGCGAAGCAACTGCGCTTCCCCGTCGATCCGTCGAGTGGCGCATTTTGCACGATCGGCGGAATGGCGGCGACGAACGCCGCCGGCGCGCACACGCTGCGCTACGGCGCCACACGCGCGTGGGTGACGGCGCTCGACTGCATCTTCAGCGACGGCTCGCGCGCGCTGATCCGGCGCGGTGCGCCGATTCCGGAGATTCCCGCCATCGAGCGCTTCCTTGCCACCGCGCACTCGGCCATCCTCGCGTCGCCGGCGCGCGTGCGCTCGCATCCGGGCGTGCGGAAGGACTCGTCGGGATACGCGCTCGCGGACTATGCAAGAAGTGGCGAGTTGCTCGAGCTGCTGATCGGCAGCGAGGGCACGCTCGCGCTCTTCGTTGGGGTCGAGCTCTCGCTCGCCGCGCTCCCGGGTGCGACGAGCTCTCTCGTGGCCGAGTTCCCGACGCTGGAGCAGGCGGTGGATGGCGCGGCGCGCGCGCGGGTGGGCGGCGCGAGCGCGTGCGAGCTCCTCGACCGCACCTTCATCGAGGTCGCGCGCAGCGGGCCCTCGCTCGTCGCGATCGACGCCGCGAGCGAGGCGGTGCTGCTCGTCGAGATCGAGGCGGGCGACGAGCGCGCCGCCGCAGGGGCGGCGAAGCTGATGGAGCAGGCGATGATGGCGTGCGGCGCGACGCGCGTGACCGTTGCGCTCAACGCGGACGACGAGGCACGGCTCTGGGCGCTGCGCCACGCCGCGAGCCCCATTCTCAATCGGCTGTCGCCCTCGCTCAAGTCAATGCAATTCATCGAGGACGCGGCAATGCCGCCCGAGAAGCTCCCGCAGTACGTCCGCGGCGTGCGCGAGATTCTCGCGCGCCACGAGGTGAAGGGCGTCATCTTCGGGCATGCCGGCGACTCGCACGTGCACGTGAATCCGCTCATCGACGTTCGCCGCACCAACTGGCGCGACACGGTGCGCTCGATCCTCGACGAGGTGACGTCGCTCGCGGCTCAACTCGGCGGCACGATCGCGGGCGAGCACGGCGACGGGCGGCTCCGCACGCCGCTGCTCGAGCGGGTGTGGGACGCGCGCTCTGTGGCTCTCTTTGCCGAGGTGAAGCACGCCTTCGACCCGCAAAATATTTTCAATCCCGGCGTGAAGGTGCCCACGGGCGCTGGGCAACCGATCGGCGACGTGAAGTACGACCCAACGCTTCCGCAGCTTCCGCTCGATGCCCGGCAGGCGCTCGACCGAGTCGAGCGCGATCGCGCGTGGAGCAGCTATCGACTCTCGATGATCGGCGGCCACTGAGCCGCCTCAGCCAACCTCTGGAGATCCGTGTACTACTACGAGCCGCGCATTACCCTCCTCGCGAAGCCGACCTTCACCGCACCCGAGCACCTCGACGTCGCGTGGATCGGTGAGAGCACCGCCGGCGAGCAGCTCGCCGAGTTCGCGGGGCGCCTTTGTTACATGAGCCAGAAGAATCCCGCGGGGCGCACCACGCGGGCTTACCTCGAGAACATCAAGAAGCAGGGGCACGGGAGCGTTCTCGAGCACGCGAGCTATTCGCTGCTCTTCGAGGGCGTCAGCCGCTCGCTGACGCATGAGCTGGTGCGTCACCGAGCGGGCTTCGCCTACTCCCAGCTCTCACAGCGCTACGTCGACGAGAAGGACGCGAGCTTCGTCGTGCCGCCGGCGGTAGCGGGCGACGAAGCGCTCGAGGGCGCATGGCGCAGCCAGGTGGACGGCGCGCTCGCGAGCTATATCGGGCTCGTCGAGCAGCTGATGGAGCGTTACTCGTGGGTGGCCGACAAAGTCCATCGGCGGAAGATGGCGCGCGAGGCCGCTCGCGGCGTGCTGCCGAACTCCACGGAGACGAAGATCGTGGTGACGGCGAACGCTCGCGCCTGGCGAACGATGCTGGAGCTGCGGTCGAGCGAGGGCGCGGAGCTGGAGATTCGGCGGCTGGCGGTGGCGACGCTGCGGCTGCTCGCGGCGGAGGCAGAGGGATTCTTTTCGGACTTCGAGATCTACGTCGGCGACGATCGGCGAGAAGCGGCGCGAGTCGGATTTCACAAAGTGTGAAATAAAGTCCGCGCACAAGCAAAAAATCATTGCGCTGCATTTCATCGACTCTTAATTTGCTCGCACGTTCGATGTCGGAGTCACCGTTGCTTCAGGTTAGAGCAGCGAGATGTGAACGATTCGAGCGAGATGCGCGTCAATTGAAAAGAGCACGGCGCGCGGGTTGGGTGGCGGCGAGTGTTCGACCGGAATTGTCTGACCTCAAGCAGGATCGGATGACACGAATCGGGTTCGCCTACAATCAGAAGCCTGAAGTACCTGCTCTTCGTCTCGAGGACGGCGCCGAGGATGCGCGTCCCGACGAAGAGCCTCCCAGTAGCGCAAACTCCAATTGGGGGAGCGCTGCGGATTCCGCGTCTGCCCCGCTCGCTGGCGGAATAGCCGCCGCCGAAGTCGACGACGAGTTCGCGGAGTGGGACAGCGCCGAGACCATCAATGCGGTCGCGAATGCGCTCAGCGCGCTCGGCGAAGTAGTTCGCCTCGAGGCGAACGCGGACTTCCCCGAGCGCCTGCGGGCGACTCAGCCGGACATCGTCTACAACATCGCGGAAGGAATGGGCGGCGTGAATCGCGAAGCCCACGTCCCCGCAATATGCGAATTCTTCGGCATCCCATATTCGGGATCCGATCCGTTCTCGCTCTCGCTATGCCTCGACAAGGCGCGCGCGAAAGAGTTTTTGGCGTACCACGGCGTACCGACGGCGCCCTTCGCGCTCATCCGGACCGCCGCCGAGATCCCCGCGATGCTCGACCGCCTCACCACGCGCAAGACGAGGAGCGGCAGCACGCGCCTTCGCCTTCCGCTGTTCGTGAAGCCGGTGCACGAGGGCTCGTCCAAGGGAATCACGGAAGACAATTATTGCCGCACGGTGAGCGAGGCGCAGGAGCAAACTGCGTTTCTTCTCGAGCGGTACGCGCAGCCCGTGCTGGTGGAGGAGTATCTCCCCGGCCGTGAGTTCACCTGCGCGGTGATGGGTAACGGCGACGGCTCGCACGTATTGCCGATCGTCGGGATGAACTTCGATGCCCTGCCACCAGGTGCGCTTCCGGTGTACGGCTTCGAAGCCAAGTGGCTCTGGGACGACCGGAGCCACCCGTTACAGATTTTTGAGTGCCCTGCGCGGATCGACGAGGTGCTGCGGAGCAGGATCGTAGAGGTCGTGCTCTCCGCCTACCAGGTTCTCGGCTGCCGTGATTGGTCGCGCATCGATGTGCGACTCGATGCTTCTGGCGTGCCGAACGTGGTGGAAGTGAATCCCCTTCCGGGAATCCTTCCCCGTCCCGAGGACAACTCGTGCTTTCCCAAAGCGGCGCGGGCAGCCGGATTGAGCTACGATGAGCTCATCCAGCGCTCCCTGCGTTTCGCCGCGGAGCGACAGGGGATCACCCTGTCGGGAAAGGCTGCGCGTCGAGTGCGACGTGCAGCGGCGTCGGGCTGATCGCGCGAAGCTTCGCTCCGGATTTCGCGCGTCGCCCCACCACGAGGCGGGGATGTAAATGAAAATTGCTCTTTTGTTCGACGGCGCATCAGCGCTCGGCAAGTCGCCCGATCTGGCCATCCTCGAGACCGTCGAGGCCGTCGAAGCGGTGCTCGCGGCCGAGGGAAACAAGGTCGTGCGCGTGCCGGTGAACACGGACGGCCGCTGGATCGAGCGCACGCGCCGCACCAAGTGTGACGTCGCCTTCAATCTCTGCGAGGGGATCGACGGCGTGGCCGAGCTCGAGCCCACCGTCATTTCCGCGCTCGAGGTGCTCGGCATTCCGTTCACGGGCAGCTCGTCGTGGACCACCTCGCTCTGCCTGCGCAAGCACGTCGTCAACGCGATCCTCGATCGCTGCCGCCTCCCGATTCCGCGCTTCGCGATCGTGCGCCGCGGCGACCCGATTCCCGCCGTCGGCTTTCCGGCGATCTGCAAGCCGGCCGCCGAGGATGCATCAGTGGGCGTCGAGCAGCGCTCGGTGGTGCGCACCGCACGCGCGTTGGCCGAGCGCGTGAACTCGATGCACGAGCGGTGGGGCGAGGTGATCGTCCAGCGCTACATCGACGGGCGCGAGGTGAACGTCGGCATCGTCGGCGACACGGTGCTGCCGGTGTCGGAGATTCAGTTCGACGCGATGCCCAAGGGAATGTGGCGCATCGTGTCGTACCGCTCGAAGTGGGCGTCGGGGAGCGATGAAGACTCGGGCGCGCAGCCGCAGTGCCCGGCGAATCTCTCCACGGAGCTCACCGAGGAGCTGCAGCGCATCGCGCTCCAGGCGTGGCAAGTCGTCGGCGGCGACGGCTACGGCCGCGTCGACTTCCGCATCGATCGCGCGGGGAAGCCGTGGATCCTCGAGGTGAACTCGAATCCCGACATCTCGCCGGACGCGGGGCTCGCGCGAATGGCCGGCGTCGAGGGGCTCGACTACGGCGCGCTCGTGCGCGCGATCTGCGAGCGCGGGCTGCACCGCGAGCGGCCGTCCACCTCCGACCAGTGGGCGCTCGCGCAGCGGCTCTCCGGCGTCATGGTCGAAGAGCAGGGCGCGGCGCTCGAGCTGTTCGCCGTCGGGCAGCGCTGAGCGGCACGCTGAGCGCCGGGCGAGCAGCCCGGCTCGTTGGTCCGCTCGCGTTGCACCATCGCGAGCGCCTCGTCGAGATTCTCGAAGCGACGGGCGTTTTTGCACCCTCGGAGATCGACGTCGCGCTCGAGCTCTTCGACGAAGGGATGCGGAGCGCCGAGTCGTACGAGCTGATGGGCGTGTTCGACGAGCACGGGGCGCTGCAGGGCTACGCGTGCTGGGGCCCGACGCCGGGCACCGATGGTGGATACGACCTTTACTGGATCGCGGTGGATGCGCGCGCGCACGGCGGCGGCTACGGGAGCGCGATGATGCGCGCAGTGGAGGAGCTGCTGCGGGGACGCGGCGCTCGGCTGCTCGTGGCGGAGACGTCGTCGCGCGACGTGTACGCGCAGACGCGCGACTTCTACGAGCGCGGCGGATACGTGGAACGTGCGCGCGTTCGCGGGTTCTATGCTGTGGATGACGATCGCGTGATTTTCTCGAAGCAGCTGGCGGTGCGCGCCGGCGAGGAGACGCCATGAGTGAGTGGCAGAAGGTTCTGCGCGAAGGGAGCGTGGACACACTCGAGAAGCTGGCCGAGAAGTTCGGCCGCGACGTGATCGACGTCGAGGCGCTGCGGCCGGCGTTCGACGGCTTCCAGGTGCGGATCACTCCGGCGGCGCTCGAGCAGATCAAGGAAGTCGGCGATCCGATGTGGAACCAGTACGTGCCGACGATCCGCGAGCTCGAGATAGTGGATGGCGTCGTCGACTCGCTCGACGAAGATGGTGACTCGCCGGTTCCGAACATCACGCATCGCTATCCGGACCGTGTTCTGTTTCTCGTGAGCCCGGTATGCGCGTCGTACTGCCGCTTCTGCACGCGGCGCCGGAAGGTCGGCGACCCCGAGAAGATTCCGCTCAACCAGTACGACTCGGCCTTCGCCTACATCGCGGCGCATCCGGAGATTCGCGATGTGATTCTCTCCGGCGGCGACCCGATGATGCTCTCGGACCGGCGGATCGAGCACATCCTGCAGAAGCTGCGCGAGATCCCGCACGTCGAGATCATCCGCATCGGAAGCCGGATCACGTCACATTTGCCAGAGCGGATCACGCCCGAGTTCTGCGAGATGGTGCAGAAGTACCATCCTATCTACATGAACACGCACTTCAATCACCCGAGCGAGCTCACGCCGGCTGCGGTCGCGTCGCTCGATCGGCTCTCGCGCGCGGGTGTGGTGCTCGGCTGTCAGACGGTGCTGCTCAAGGGCGTGAACGACGATCCGAAGGTGATGATGAAGCTGATGCACGAGCTGCTGAAGGCGCGCGTGCGTCCGTACTACATCTACATGGCCGACCAGGTGGCGGGGGGCGAGCACTTCCGCACGATGGTCCAGACCGGGCTCGAGATCATCAATGCGCTTCGCGGATGGACGTCGGGGCTCGCGGTGCCGCACTTCGTCATCGACGCTCCGGGCGGCGGTGGCAAGGTGCCGCTCCTCCCCGAGTACGTCGAGTCGATCACCGATGACGAGGTGATCTTCCGCAACTATCAGGGGGAGCGATTCACCTACAAGCAGCCAAGGATCGCGATAGCAGCTGAGTAGCCGGCGCTCGCTAGTGCGCAGGTGCCTTCACGTTCGCGTAGTCGAAGTCCAGGGTTGCCAACAGAATGTCCTGATCGACGATTTCACGAACGGGCAGGCCGCTCCTCGGCGATATCCAGATCTTCGTTCTCCGCCCTGACTCCATTTTGAAGTCGTAGCCTGTTGCCGTTTCACCGCGAATCGAGGCGGCGGGGAGCGGCCGACAGTCGCTGAAGCCGTTTAGCGGACCAGTGAAGCCGCCCATTGGATTGTTGGTTACGAGCGCATGCGCCCAGCGCCCGTCGCCGAGCTTCGTGTACATCGTCTTGTCGACCCAAATCTCCTCGTGGTGCTCCGTCGGGAAGGCACCGGGCGTTGCAGGCGTGACTGTGTAAGTGGCGTGAAATGGCGTCTTCGACTGCAGTGTGGCCGCTTTCGTCGCTGCCGCGCAGCCTGCGGCGCCGGCGCGCGCCGAGTCTGGAGTGCCCAACGCGATGCCGACGACAACGACCGCGAGCGCCACGAATTGGGTCGTCTTCGCGAACGGTGGCGAGTCAGAGCCTTTGATGCGCATGATGATCTCCTCAGGGAAAGTGTGCGGATTGCGATCGCTGCTCCGCCGCACGGCCGAGCCGAATGGACTGCCCTGCTACTCGCATCCCGGATTGCACGCCTTCATCTCGATCGTGTACACGGCCAGATTCTGGTTCGCCGGACGCTCTCGCGTCGCCGTTTTCTCGATCAGCATGGTCTTCCCCTTCGTCTCCACATCGTAGTCGCCCTTCACGACCTGGTTGAGAATGAAGGCGGCCTTCACGTAGGGGAGCGTGAAATGCCCCATCAGCGGCAGCCCGAGCGTGCGCTGCGCGATGACGACGAAGAAGGTGTGCCCCTGCGTGTACGACTCGTTGAAGTCGGAGCGCGCATCGCCGAGCGCGATGGTCATCTTGCTGCCGTCGAGCGTGCCCGTGAGCGGGATGTAGAACGACGTAGGTGAGATGAGCGAGTTCACCATTCCGCCGGCGCCATTGTCCGTCGCGGCGGGTGCGACATCCTTGGTGAGATACTCACCCGGACCGAACATGTTGCTGCCGAACAGGCTGCTCGTGAAGACGTTCGACTTGTAGGTGAAGCGTGTCGCTCCGCCCTCGAGCTGGCCGCTCAACGCCACGGCCTTTCCCGTGGCGCCCTTCGGATACCGAAGCGTGATTTTTCCCTTGACCGCGGTGGAGTAGGTCCACCATTCGGTTGGCTTGCCGTCGCCATTCGCCTTGCTGTAGAAGTGCGCGAGCATCGTCGCCGTGAAGTCGCCTTCGAACTTCTCGCAATACTTCCCGAAGAGCTGCTCGTTCGCGTACGCGACCACCGCGCCAGCAAGACTCGTCGCCTTGTCGAGCATGTCGATCGGGCTCTTCGTGCCGTCGACGATCGTGGGCAACCACTTCTTCGACTCCTCGACTGCGAACTTGTAGCCGGGCGTGTGCCGCACCGGTTCCGGAATCCGCTCCACCATCTTCTCGGCGATCTCCTGTTCGGGTCCGAGCTCCAGCTCATTCTCGGCCAGCGATTCCGCAGGCTTGCCGGCGGCAGTGGGAAGATTTTTCACGAGCCCCCCAATGGCGTCGGCACCGGGGCCAGCTTTCGCCGGGAGCTCCGACTTCGCCATGTTCGTCCCGAACGATGCCGCGAACTGCCACGGTTTCTTCGCGATGCCGATCATGTCCGGAACTGCCTTGAGCGCTTGCGTCGCATGATCGATGGCATCACACGTCTGCGAGCCCTTCTGGCTCTCCGCAATCTCCTGGTCGAGCTCGACCTTGCTCTTCTTCATCTGGTCGTCGAGCTGCGACAGATGATCGAACATGGGCTGCAGCGTTTGCTCGGCGTCCGGCTGCTGCGTGACCATGTTCTTGAACGGCGCCAGCGCCGCGGCGAGGTGCGTGCTCTGATCCGCGATCGGCTTTTCTGCCTCGTCTAGCGCGTCGAGCTTCGTCTCCATGTCGGTCTTGGCGGGAGAATCCGGGACGCTCTCCACCTCCTTCTTCACGGCCGTCACGAGCTTGTCGACATCCTCGAGAAACGACTTGTTGTCCGCGACGTCCTCGTCGATATCGATCAGGTACGTTTGCACGGTGAACTGCGCGAGCGCAGCGCCCGACTTCGCGCCCGCCTGCGCGCTCACCTTGTAGACACCGGCAGCTCTCGTCGAGCCGAAGGTGATGGCGTAGTTGCCATCCTTGTCCTGTGGCGCGAGGAGCATGGAAGGACCGCCGGATGGAGGCGTCACCGTCACGTGCACCTGCACGCCGGGTTGTGGATAGGCCATCCCCGAGATCTTGACTGTGCCGTTCGTGGGTATCTCGGCAGCCGAGAGTACGAGTGTCACCGCGGGATCGCTCGCATTGAGCGCGGGAGCTTGGGCGGCGAGTGGTGCTGCACAGGCACATGCCACAACGAACGCCAGCGCTCCCGAAACCGATAACGCCTTCACTATTATGGACACTGATTCCTCTTGCTCAATGTTTGTCGTGAATGCCCGCGCGCTCACGGAGCCGCCCGAAGCAGCTTCTTGCAGAGATTCCCAATGCGATCCTCGAGCACGTCGTCGGATGGATCGGTGAAGTCACCCTCCGTTCCCAGCACGGAGATGTCGCAGAGCACATCGTTGCGTTCGGCGATGACCTCATGCAGGTCGCGCTGCCACGCGGCGCGATCACCAACGTCATAGAGGGGCCTCGCCTCGAGCGGCATCGTGCCGGACACCCAGGCGCGCACCGTGGCCTTGCCGCGCGAGGGCCGCAGGGTGATCTCGATTTGTGGGCGCGAGGCGGTGACGAAGGCGCAGCTTTCGGGGTCGCCGGAGATGAGCGCGATACCGGTGATTGGAGCGCGGAGAATGCCGACTACGTCGCGCGCGCTTAGAAGTCCGCGCTCGCAAGGGCTCCCAGGCACATGGGTACGAGGGGCGCTGTCCCCGCTGAGGCAGCTGAGCACCACCCAGGCACATGCGATCCCGGCCGTAGACGCCCAGCGATGAAGTTGCCGTGTGAGTGCTTGCATGGGCGCACACGCTAGCGGCGACGTGTCGCGCGGCCGTTGCTCCACCGTTTATTGCTGAGCGACGGCACGAGACCTACGTTCCAACCCTGATGATCGAGCTAACTCTTCTCGGCCTACAGACTGTTCGCGACTCGGACGGCCGTGACCTCGGCTCGCTCGCGGCGCAACCGAAGCGCTTTGCGCTACTGGCCTATCTCGCGATCTCCGGGAGCACCGGCTTTCATCGTCGCGACACGCTCGCGGCGATGTTCTGGCCCGACCTCGACCAGTTCGCGGCGCGCAGGGCGCTCCGGAACACTTTGTACCATCTGCGAGAAACCATCGGCGACAGCGCGCTCATCACCCAGGGCGATGACGCGATCGCGATCGATCCCGCGGCGATCACCTGCGACGTCACGAAGCTCGCGTCCGCGGTGGCCGAGGGGCGCTTCGAGGAGGCGGTGGAGCTCTATCGCGGCGAGCTGCTCGCGGGGCTCCACTTCGCGAATGCAGGAGAAACCTTCGAGGAGTGGCTGTCGCACGAGCGCGCGCGCGTGATCGCGCTCGTGAGTCGCGCGACGCGCGCGATGGTCGATCGCGACGAGCAGTTGGGGAACGTCGCCGCCGCGGCGTACTGGGCGCAGCGCGCGTGCGCCTTCGCGCCGGACGACGAGAGCCTGCTGCGGCGCGCGATGTCGCTGCACGATGCCGCGGATGACAGGGGCGGCGCGCTTCGGCTCTACGACGGCTACGCTCGCCACGTCTCCATCCAGTTCGACACGAAGCCGAGCGCGGAGAGTGCGGCGCTGGCGGCGCGCATTCGCGCGGGAACGCCGCGGGCCGCGAGCGCGCCGGGCCCCGCGACGCCGGAGCGCGTCGCAGAGCCAGCCGCTCTCGCAACCTCCGCATCGACCGCTCCCGCGCGCGCCGACGCCGAAGCGGCGGCTCCCTCGGCGCCGACGAAGCGCCACCCGCCGCATCTCGTGCGCTGGGGACGCGCTCTCGCCCTCATCGCCGTCGCTGCCATCGCCGCGCTCCTCATCGTCCGCGCCGTGAACGCGACGCGCGTGCAACCCGTCGCGAAGGCGCGCGTGCTCGTCGACGTCTTCGACAATCGCACCGGCGACCCGAAGCTCGACGCGCTAGGTCGAATGGCCGAGGACTGGATGTCGCAGGGATTGCTTCGCACGGCGTTGGTGGATGTCGTCGATCCGCGCGTCGTGTATGTCCAGACGCATGCGACCGCGGGCGACATTGTCGACCCCCTCGCGCTCGCCCGAAAGACCGGCGCCGCTTTTCTCGTAACGGGGAGCTACTACCGCCTCGGCGACAGCGTCCTCTTTCAGGCGTCCGTGATCGATGTGAACGCCGGTCACATCGTGCGCGTCGTAGGGCCGATCGTGGCAGGACAGAACGCGACCGTCGCTGGTCTCGATGAAATGCGATCGCGAGTGATGACGGCGCTTGCCTCGGTCGTCGATCTGCACGGCACGCACGCCATGGAGAACGGCGGTGAGATTCCGCCCTTCGAAGCATACGAATCGTATGTCGAAGGGCTGGACGCGTACTGGCATGGCGATGGCAAACGCGCGGAAGCGCTTTTTCTCGGCGCCTCGCGTCGGGACGCTGCGTTCACCGACGCATCCGTCGCCGCAGCATCGGTAGCATCGAATTTCTACGAGTGCGCTCTCGTCGACTCGATCGTTCACTCGCTCAGCGGCGCGCCCCGTCCGCTCGATCGCGTGCAGCGCTTGACGCTGCAGATAGCGGAGTCCCGCTGCCATGGCCGTAACGAAGAGATGTTGCGACTGACTCTCGAGCGCGCCGACCTCGAGCCGCAAACTTCCTCGCTGCGCATGTCAGCCATCGCCGCGGCGCTGTGGGCCAATCGCCCTCATCAGGCCATCAATCTGCTCAAGCACATCAATCCAGAAACGGATCTCGCCTTTAGCACGGACTCATCGCACTTCACGTACTGGGGTGGCTGGGGGGAGTCGCTACATCTGCTCGGCGATCACGAGGCGGAGCTGGCGAGCGCGCGTCGAATGTCGTCCATTGCTCCGCTCTCGAAGGCATTCCTGGAAGGACGAGCGCTGGCGGCGCTCTCGCGTCCAACTGAGGTATTGGCGCTCGTCGACACCGCGCTGACGCGGCAGACGGAGACCTCGTTGAGCATCGGACTCGCGCCGTACCTCAACGGACGACCGGAGTACTCGGCGACGCCGGGGTGGGTGGCGGTCTGGATCGCGCGAGAGCTTGCCGTCCACGGCGACAGCGCGACCTCCCGGCAAGTGGCGGCCCGTGGCCTCGCCTGGTACAGGGCGCGCCCACCGGAGGAACACGCCGCCGTGGAGGAACGGCTCGTGGCGGTGTGGTCGGAGGAGTTGACGGGGGCCTACGCCGATGCGGAGCAGGGTGCGAGATCGCTGATCGCGGAAGACAGTGCCAATGTCGACTACATGGGAATACTCGGAAGTATCGCTGCAGAACGTGGCAACGCTCCCCTCGCCGATTCCGTCGATCGTTGGCTCGCACGCCAATCCGGGGATGTGGTGAGCTGGTCGGCGAGCTACTATCGCGCGCGCAACGCGGCGCTCCTGGGACGGCGCGCCGATGCGATTGCACGACTTCGCGATGCGATGGACAAGGGAGTTTGGATGACGTACGTGCACATTGATCCCGCCTTCATCAGCCTGCGCACGATGCCGGAGTACATCGCGCTGACGGCGCTCAAGGACTGATCGCGATCGTCGTCTACATGGCCGACTACGGCTTGGTCGCCACGCGCTTGAAGAACACATCGTCGCCAACGGCCAGCCCCGCCGCCGTCCCGTCTTCACCGAGCCGGAAGGTGACGAGCTGCCGCCCGCGATACGCGTCGTGCCAGTGCGCCATGAAGCTGTCGTAGTGCCAGTGCTCGAGATCGGCGGCTGACAGCGGACCGAACGAGACGACGAGCTTCTTCCCTTCCATCTTCACCGTCGCGGTGCCGTACAGGCTGTCGGCGTAGACGCCCGCGTAGCGCGCGAGTGGCAGCGATGGTTGAGTCCCCGTCACGTGTGCCGCGTCGATCTGTCGCTCGGCCTGCTTTCCTTCCTCGCGCAACGCCGTGTACATCGTGAGCATCTCGGCGCTCCAATCGTGCTTCGAGGGGCCGAGGTAGCGGTCGAACACCGTGTACATGAGTGCGTGGCGCAGCTCGGCGTGATCGCGATTGGCGAATACCACGACGCCCAAGTGCTTCTCGGGGATGAGGCCGACGATGGCCACCATCCCGTCGATGCTCCCCGTGTGGAAGGCGACGAACTCGCCGCGATAGTCTTCGAGGAACCAACCCTGCCCGTATCCCTGGAAGCGCGGATGCGTGAGCGTCGCGGTCGGATAGAACTGCTTTTCGTCGACGAGAATGTGCGGCGCGAAGAGGTCGGCGTAGCCGCGCGGCGAGAGCATGCGCTTGCCGCCCAGGCGCGAGCTGTCGAGCAAAAAGCGCATCCAGATCGCCATGTCGGACACGCTCGAGTACATCGCGCCGGCGGGACCGATGTTGTCGGTGGCGTAGCGCGGGATGACGCGCACGGTGTCGTTCACGTAGTCGTGCGCAAA
>PLMM01000010.1 GCA_003142495.1 Gemmatimonadota bacterium
CGCCATGGGGATGGCGATTCCGGAATAACCGCCGAAAAAGCCCGCGACCGGACCGAGGCACGCGAGTTGCCCTCTCAGAGTACGTGAAATAATTCACGAACTCCCTGGAGGAGAGGCTTACATGAACAACCTGATCTGGTGGCTTGTCGTTGGGCTCGTAGCGGGAGTGCTCGCCTCGCTCGTAGTAGGCGGCGTCGGATACGGCATCATTGGCGACATCGTCATCGGCATCGTCGGCGCATTCATCGGCGGCTGGCTCTTCACCGCACTCGGCGCAGGCGTCCCGATGGGCGGACTCGCGGGATCGATCTTCGTCGCCTTCATCGGCGCAATCGTTCTGATCTTCATCATTCGACTGATTCGCGGCGGCAGTCGGCGCGCACCATAGCGCGCCTCACAAGCGCAACGCACATCACGTGGCGCTCTTCACGTGCGCCACGTGATGCTTGCCGTGCCACGCGTAGAGCGCGGCCTGGCGATCGAGCGGATACCGCCCCATCTCCGGATGCATGTACGCGCGCTGCCACTGTGCGTCCGTCATCGATCGCATGATGGACAGCCACCGCTCCTGCACCGACTCGAGCAGCCGTAGCGACGTTTCCACCGGCACGTCGCGCGAGTCCGGCAGCTCAGCCCACCGATCTTCCTTGTACGGCGTGATCGCCGGCTCATCCTCCGTAAGCGCGAGCTTCATGCGCACGTAAGCATTCAGATGGCTGTCCGCCACATGATGCACCACCTGCCGAATCGTCCAGCCGCCCGCGCGATACGGCTTGTCGAGCTGCGCCTCACTCAGCCCCTTCACCGCGGCGCGCATCGCCGCCGGCGCCGCGGCAATCTCCTCGAGGTACGTCGCCCGATCGGCGGCTGAGATCTTCTCTGGAACCACGAAGCGCCCGATGGGATAGCGGAGCGCATCAACGGCGTCGGAATTGGCTTTGGTCATGAGTGCGAGTGTCGTGGGGTGAGTGTGCGAATGCCAGTGCTAGTGCGGAAGTACGACCTTCCCCGTGACCGGAGAGTAGCTGCTGCCCGATGGCAGCACGCTCAGAATCAGCCCGGATTCCCCGAGCACCGGCGCGCCGGCCTTCGTGATCACGGCGTGGCGCGCATCGTAGATCGATACCGCGCTCTCGCCCAGAATGCTCCAGTGGCCATCGGGATTGACGATGAGGGCGGTCGACTCATCGATGCCGGCGCCCAAGTGCGGCGGCGTCTCGAGCACGACGCTGATGAAGCGGTTGTGCCGGCGACGGCGAGTGAAGTGCTGGTCGATGAGCACACCCTTGATCATCCCGAAGCCCGGAACGAGCTCCATGTTGTCGCGCGCGATCGTCATGTAGTGCGCCGTCGTATCGTCGGGCGGACGCACGCCGCCCGGATGCCGCTCCTCGCCCGTCAGCATCGGATTCGCCATCACCTCGGCGCCCGCCGACGTGCCGCCGATCACGGCGCCGTGCGCATAGAGATCGTGAATCGCCTTCTCGACGCGCGTGCCGAGCAGTGCCTTGGTGAGCAGCACCTGATCGCCGCCGCCGAACCAGACGCCGGTAACGCCTTCCATGTTCTTCGCCATCGAATCGGAATTCGCTTCATTCGCATCGATGTAATACGCGTGCGCATTGGCGCCGAGCTTGCGAAGGTCGTCCGCCTTCTCCTCGCCGCTCTCCTTCCCTTCGCTGCTCGCCATCGCGAACACCACAATCTTCCCCTTCGTGCCGCCCGCCAGGTCGAAGAAGCGCTGGATGAGCTCCGGCGGCTGAGGACCGCCGCCGACTATAAAGAGATAGCCACGCGGATGCGCAGCCTGCGCACGTGCGCCCGTACTCAGCAGCGCGATGCACAGCACCGCCTTCGCGAGCGCAGCAATTGTCGTCGAGGTAATTCCGGAACGCCGCATCGTCCACTTCCCCATTCGTAATGAGTGGAGGAAGCTTGACTCGCGTGCGCGTACCCCGCTACTTCCACACACAATACCAACAGGTGGACTGGTGCAGATGATGGCCGGCAGCAACGGAAAGCGGACAATCGCGGCGATGATCGTGGTTGCGGTAGCGGCGTGCGGACGCGACAAGGCGGCACCGAAGGCGGTTGCGCACGGGCCCGTCGTCGACAGCACGGCGCCTGGCCGCGCAGCGACGACGAACGGCTTCAAGACACCTGAGTCCGTGCGCTACGACTCCGTAAACGACGTCTTCTACGTCTCGAACATCAACGGGAGTCCGCTCGCCAAGGACAACAACGGCTTCATCTCGCGGATGAAGCCGGACGGGAAGATCGATTCGCTCGAGCTGATAGCCGGCGGCCGCGATGGCGTCACGCTCAACGCGCCGAAGGGGCTCGTGCTGATCGGCGACACGCTTTGGGCAACGGACATCGATGTCGTACGCGGCTTCAACGTGCGCACGGGCGCCGCGGTGGCGACGGTGGACTTCGCACCCTTCCACGCACTCTTTCTCAACGACATCTGCGTTGGCGGCGATGGCGCGCTTTACGTCACCGACATGGGGGTGAAGGCGAGTGGCGACTCGATGGCGCACGTCGCCGGCTCCGACCGGATCTTCCGCATCGACGCGTCGCACAAGGCAACGATCGCGCTGGCGTCCGATTCGCTCCATTGGCCCAACGGCATCACATGGGATAAATCGGGAAACCGCTTCATCGTCGTGCCGTACGGCAAAGTGCCGCAGATACTCGCGTGGCGCCCCGGCACGCCGCAGCCCGTGATCATCGGCTACGGCGCGGGGCAGTACGACGGCGTCGAGATTCTCGCGGACCGGCGCCTGATAGTCACGAGCTGGGCCGACTCGACCGTCTCGATTCGCGATGGCAACGTGCGCTCGGCCATCAAGGGACTTCCGTCGCCCGCCGACATCGGGATAGACACGCGTCGCATGCACATCGCGGTACCGCTGCTCACCAAGGATCGCGTCGAGATCATCACCATCCCTG
>PLMM01000275.1 GCA_003142495.1 Gemmatimonadota bacterium
AAGGGGCTCCTCTCCGCGCTCGCGAACAAGCTCGAGTCGCAGAAGGATCTCATGAGCACCGCGAGCCTCGACCTCCTGCAGGCGAATCTCGCGCCCGCAGTGCAGAACGCGCGCGACCGTGCGACGCTCGTGTTCGACTATCTCGATCAGTATCTGCAGTCGTCGAATGAGCCGGTCGCGCGCCTCACCGCGAGCTTCGCGTCGCATCCGATCTGGCAGGCGGGGCTCGCCGAGTCGCTCGGCGCGCTGCTGCGCGAGCTCGCGTTGCTGCAGGATGGGCTGCGTCTCGTGCGCGAGCGGATGGAGGCGAATGGTCCGCCGCGCGAAGGCGTCGCATCGCTGCTCTCCGAGATTCGCGGTGTGGCGCGGCGCCTCGAGAGCGCAGGCGACGCGCTGCAGCGCGCGCTCGTCCCCGCGCCCGGCGACGAAACGTCGCTCGTGCGCTGGCTCGAGGTGCGCGGCCGCGATCGCAACGTCGCCGCGACCGCTGTGCCGTTGGATATCGCGCCGATTCTGCGCGAAGACCTCTTCAAGCGCGTGACTACCGCCGTCATCACCAGCGCCACACTCGCGAGTGGCGATCGCTTCGCCTTCGTGCGCGCGCAGCTCGGTCTCGATGACGACACGCTCGACGCATCGAGCGCGGTCTTCCCGTCACCATTCGATTACCCTCGGCAAGCGTTGCTTGCCGTTCCGTCTGATTTTCCTGCGCCGAACGTCGATCCTGCCGGGCATCTCCGCTCAGTGGTCGGCGCGACGATCGATCTCGCGAGCGCGTCCGATGGCGGACTTTTCGCGCTGTTCACCAGCCATCGCGATGTGCGCGAGGTCGCGCGCGAGCTGCGCGCTCGCGGGATCGCCGAGCGCTGGCCGCTCATCGTGCACGGCGAGGAGCCGCGCGACGTGCTCCTCCGCCGCTTCCGCGAGTCGGGACGAGCGATCCTCCTTGGCACCGCCTCTTTCTGGGAGGGAGTCGATGTCGCCGGAGAGGCGCTGCGCGGGCTCGTCATCGCAAAGCTTCCTTTTCGCGTCCCCACGGAGCCGCTCACCGCAGCGCGAAGCGAGGCGATCGAAGCCCGCGGCGGCGACTCGTTCAAGGAGCTGATGCTTCCGCACGCGACGCTGAGGCTCAAGCAGGGCTTCGGGCGCCTCATCCGCTCCGGAACGGACAGGGGTGCGGTGGTGTTATGCGATCCGCGGGCGAGCACCAAGGCGTACGGGCGCGGCATCCTCGCGGCATTGCCTCCGGCGCGCCGATTGGTCGCGCCGTGCAATGTTGTGTTACGTGAGCTGCAGGAGTTCTACGTCAGCAAGGAGATCGTGTGATTCGTCCCGGAAAAATCGTCTGCGTCGGCCGAAACTACCTCGAGCACGCGAAAGAGCTTGGTAACGAGGTTCCGAAGGAGCCACTGCTCTTCCTGAAGCCGCCTTCCAGCGTGATCGGCATGAACGACGCGATCGTGCTCCCCGAGCAGTCGAAGCAGGTGGAGTACGAGGGCGAGATCGGCATCCGCATAGGCAAGAAGATCTTCCGAGCGAGCGAGAGCGAAGCGCGCGCCGCTGTCTCAGGCATCTGCGCGGTGAACGACGTCACCGCACGCGACCTGCAGAAGACCGACGGCCAGTGGACCCGCGCGAAGGGCTTCGATACCTTTTGTCCTATCGGACCGGTCGCCACGCCACCGGCCGACCTCGACAGCCTGACCGTCGTCACGCGCGTGAATGGCGCCGAGCGCCAGCGCGGCGTCGCGAGCGACATGGCGTTTCACATTCCGATGCTCCTCGCCTACATCACGACCATCATGACGCTGGAGCCGGGCGATCTCGTCGCAACCGGCACGCCGGCCGGCGTCGGACGCCTCTCACCGGGCGACGTGGTCGAGGTCGAGGTTCTCGGATTGAGCGTCGTTCGCAACACCGTCGCCACCGGCTGACGTCCTTCTCTCACTCCAAACGCACATGCCACGCACGACTGCACGATACAAGACGCTTCCGGAATATCTGCTGGCATCGATGCCGCAGAAAAAGCGGGATCTGATCGCCAAGGGTGTCGACGTCATCGATCTCGGCGCGGGCGACGCCGATCTCGCGCCGCCGGCGGAAGCGGTCGCAGCGCTCGAGAAGGCCGCGCACAATCCGGCGATGAGCCGCTACGGCTTCGGGCTCGGCCTCCCCGCCTTTCGCGACGCCGTGGCGCGCTGGATGCACCGCCGCTTCGGCTTGATCTTCGATCCGATGAAGGAAGTCGTGCCGCTCATCGGCTCGAAGGAGGGGATCGCGCATCTCGCGCTCGCGTACGTTGGCCCGGGCGACGTCGCGCTCATTCCCGAGCCCGGCTATCTCGCGTACCTCGGCGGCTCGCTCCTCTCCGAGGGCGAGGTGCACACGGTCTCGCTCCGGCCGCGCACGAAATTTCTTCTCGAGCTCGACGATGTGCCGGGCGACGTGCTGCGCCGCACGCGACTCGTCTATCTCAACTATCCGAACAACCCGACGGCCGCGATCGCGCCGCGCGACTATCTCGAGCGCACCGTGAAGCGCTGCCGCGAGCACGACATTTTGCTTGTCTACGACAACGCGTACTCCGAGCTCGCCTTCGACGGCTACGTGCCGCCGAGCATCTTCGAGATCGACGGCGCGCGTGATGTCGCGATCGAATTCCACTCGCTCTCGAAGACGTACAACATGACGGGGTGGCGCTGCGGCTGGGCCGTTGGCAGCCCCGAGATCGCGGGCACGCTCGCGAAGGTGAAGTCGTTCGTCGACACGGGGCAGTTCATGGCGGTGCAGGCCGCCGGCGTCGCCGCGCTCGATGCGTGGGAGACGTTCCTTCCGGGAAATCTGAAAATCTTTACGGAGCGTCGCGACGCTGCAGTGACCGCCTTCAACGACGCGGGCTTTCCATGCGTAGCACCTAAGGCAACGATGTATCTCTGGCTGCCGCTCCCCGATGGGTTGCCGAGCGCGCTGTTCGCCGAGCGTCTTCTGACCGAGGAAGGAGTGGTGGTACTGCCTGGATCGGCACTCGGCGCGGGAGGAGAGGGCTTCTTCCGCATCTCGTTCATCGCGTCGCCGGAGCGTATCGCGGAGGCCGCCGTTCGCGCGGGCCGCGTTCTGAACGGATTGCTCGCGGCAGCCAAATGAGCGAAGCGTGAAGAAGCCCGAGCGCCGCTTCGACGGGTCATTCCTCGTCTCGATCGCCCTCCACATCGTGGTGGGCGCGGCGCTCGTTCTCGTCCTGTCGATTCCGAATCCGATCAGGCAGTGGCTCACGATGAATCACAGTGAGCCGCCGAAGGCCGAGCACATCACGTACATCGCCGCGCCATCAGCCGCGAGCGCCAAGGGGCAGAGCGGCGGCGACAACATCCCCGTGCGCGGAAAAACGCGCGCGCGTCCGCTTGTCGCGCCAACGATCATCCCAACCACCGTTCCTCCGGCGCCGGTGAGCGATGAGCCGCCGTCCGGCAGCGGTCCTGTGGTGGGCGCGGGAGGTGCGGGCGAGGGTGTGGTGCCTTCGTACGGAGATCCGCGCGTGTGGGCGCCCACGGGGCCGGTCTACTACGCGCCCAAGACGCAAGCCGAGCGGCTCGATAGCGCCATCTCGATTCGCGTGTTCGCGCACAACGACTCGATGGCGCTCTACAACAGCGGGAAGAAGCCCGGCGACTGGACGTTCGAGAAGAACGGCGAGAAGTACGGCATGGACTCGCAGAAGATCTACCTCGGCAAGCTCGCGCTGCCAACGGCGCTGCTCGCGCTGCTGCCGCTCAACGTACAGGGGAATCCCGCGCGCTATCAGAACGATCGCATGAAGGAGAGCCAGCGCCAGGAGATCTACCTGAACGCGCAGCGCGCGATGGACAACGACGAGTTCAAGATCGCCGTGAAGGAGATCCGCCAGCGCAAGGATCGCGAGCACAAGGCGGAGCTGGCGGCGAAGCACGCGCAGCAACAGGCGGAGCAACAGGCGCTGCAGGATCCGAACGCCGGGCAGCAGAGCGCGCCAGCGTCGCCACCGCCCGCGCCGGCTCCGCCACCTCAGGAGCCGGCGCAGATTCCCTGAGCGCTATTCGTTCAGCGCCCAGGAGCGCTATTCGGCCAGCGCGAGCTCCTCGTGCTGCTGCACTTCCTGGAACGGCCGGAACACACCGCACACCTTGCCAATGATCGCGAAGTTATCGCCTTCCTTCACGATGATCTCGTGTTCGTCGGGATTCGCCGGCATGAGCACGACGTGTCCGTCGCGATGCGTGTACGTTTTCACCGTCGCCTCTTCGCCAAGTCGCGCGGCGATGATCATCCCTTCCTCGACTTCCGTGCTCGGCTGGATCATCACGTAGTCGCCGTCGAAGATGCCGCGGCCGATCATGCTCTCGCCCTGGATCTTGAGCCAGAAGACGTCTTCCGAGGGGAGGAAGCGGCGATCGACGGTGATGTAGCCCTTCCTGTGCTCGGGGAGCAGAATCGGATCGCCGGCGGCGATCTTTCCGTAGAAGGGAATCGGCTGCGTGCGCCGCGAGCCTTCGAAGCCGAGCAGTCGCACACCGCGCGAGCGCGACGGGTCGCGCTCGATGTAGCCCTTGCGCTCGAGCGCGTGGAGCAGCTCCGACACCGTCTTCGTCGACTTGATGCGGAACCGCTTGCCAATCTCACGCACGCTCGGCTGATACGTGTGAGCGGTGAGGAAGTCGAGCAGATAGTGGTACACCTTCTGTTCGACGGCGCTCAGCGTGTCCGGCATTCTTTCTCCTCCGTGCAAGTATTACCGCCAGGAAATCCCCTCGCGGGAAGGCCGGCCCGATCGTGGCGGGCCGTCCATCGTCAGGCAGCTGCGTTCAGAAACTCGTTCGCATCGCGCAGCCGCTTCGCCGCCAGCTCGAGGCCCATCGCCACGAGCACCTCGAAGATTCCCGGACTCACAGTCAATCCGGTAAGCGCGACTCGAAGCGGCTGAAAGATCTTTCCCGCAGCGACACCACGCTCCTCCGCGAGCGTGCGTAGCGCTGCCTCGAGCGACT
>PLMM01000288.1 GCA_003142495.1 Gemmatimonadota bacterium
CTCTCGTTCCTCACGCTTAAGCTCGCTCGCGTAGTGCTCGGCGTCGCTCCTCGCCGCGAGATAGCCGCCGAGTCCCATCGCGATCGAGCCGGCTGCGACTTCCGCCAATCCCGCGGTGATTACCACGTGCGCGGCAGTGACCGCACCCGAGAGCCCCGCGGCCAGAGCAAATGGTACCGTGAGCCCATCGGACATTCCTATGACGACATCGCGAACGGTGTCGCCGGCCGTGAAGTGCTTTTCGATGTGTGGCGTTGCGGGCATATAGTTGATCCTAGCAGCTCATTCGGGTCCTTGCAGCGAGTCCCCTGCCGGTGCCACAATTCCCGCGGGTAGCCCCGCAGGCGCCGTCTTTAGCTCGAGCACCGGCGCCTCGTGAATGATCTTCCCGCCCAGGAAGGACGCATACGACGCGAAGCCGAATGCGGCGAGCGCGCCGACCGTCACCGCCGCACGGATCCACCCCGGAATCATCTCGTCGCGCCGCTTCAGCGCGCGCCACCATCCGTACGCGCTCACCACGCCAACGAGCAACGTCACCAGCATCGTGATCCCCGCGGCATCATCGTGCGCGTGCACCGCATCGCGCTTGATGTACCAGACGGCGCGCAGCGCGTGTGATGCCTCGTCGCCGCTGAAGTGGACCGGATAGATGATCAGCCCCGCCACCGTGAGCGTCCCCATTGCGTAGAGCCACAACCCGCGGCGTCCCGTGATCAGCGCGCCCAGCACCGCNNACGTACGGCCAGGTGAGCGTCGGCATGCGACAAGGGGTTTGAGTGGGCGGTGATGCGTCGGCAGCCGGACAGCCACGCGACGATCGTGCCGAATCGTGCCGAATCTCGCCGAATCGTGCCGAATCGTGATGCTGGTGCGCTGGCGCCGGGAGTGCCACCTTGTACCGCGACAGAAGCCGGCCCCGCGAGAGCGACCGACGCGGACGGGCGATGCGAGCAAGGAATCCTTTCCTCCACGACGTCATCCATGAACGATATTCCGCCACGGCTCGCAGCAGCGCTCGTCGATCGGTACCGTCTCGAGCGCGAGCTCGGCGCCGGCGGAATGGCGACCGTCTACCTCGCGCACGATCTTCGCCACGATCGCAACGTTGCGGTCAAGGTGCTCCGCCCGGAGCTCGCCGCGGTGATCGGCGCCGAGCGCTTCCTCGCCGAGATCAAGACGACGGCGGCGCTCCAGCACTCGCACATCCTTCCGCTGTTCGATTCGGGGCAGGCGGACGGCTTTCTGTTCTACGTAATGCCGTTCGTCGAAGGCGAGAGTCTTCGCGATCGCCTGAAGCGCGAGCGCGAGTTGCCGGTGGACGAAGCCGTGCGCCTCGCGAAGGAAGTCGCGTCGGCGCTCGACTTCGCGCATCGACATGGCGTCATCCATCGCGACATCAAGCCGGAGAACATCCTGCTGCAGGATGGGCAGGCGCTCGTCGCCGACTTCGGGATCTCGCTCGCGGTGTCGCAGGCTGGTGCGAGCAGGATGACGGAGACGGGACTCTCGCTCGGCACGCCGAGCTACATGAGCCCCGAGCAGGCTACCGGCGAGCGACTGCTGGATGCGCGCGCCGATGTGTATTCGCTCGGCTGCCTGCTCTACGAGATGCTCGTGGGCGAGCCGCCGCACACGGGGCCGTCGGTGCAGGCGGTGATCGCCGCAGTGGTGACGAAGGAGCCGGAGCGCCTCGGCGCGCGCCGCCCGTCCGTTCCCGCGAATGTCGAAGCAGCGGTGCACAAGGCGCTCTCGAAGATCCCGGCCGATCGATTCGCAACGGCGGAGGCATTCAGCAAGGCGCTGAGCGAGCCGGCGACGAGTGCGACGATGGCATCGGTTCCCGGTTTTGCGGGCGCTGCGCGCGCTTCGAACTCGAAGCTCGTCGCGCTCCTGGCAGCGGCGCTGCTGCTCGCGATCGCGCTCGGCGCGTGGGGATGGCTCAGGCCGCGCGCGCAGCCGTTCATGAATCGCTTCGCGCTCTACCTGCGCAACGAGGACGCAATTGCCGCCGGTGCCAATGGCGGTCACGTGGCCATCTCTCCTGATGGGCGGCGAATCGTGTACGTCGGACGAGGCGAAGGGTCATCACGGCTCCTGATGAAGGAGGCAGGGCAGATCAATCCGGTCGCGATACAGGGAACCGATGGTGGCTCCAGCCCCTTCTTCTCTCCGGACAACCGCCAGCTCGGCTTCATCGTGAATGGCACGACGGTTCGCATCCTTCCGCTCGATGCGGGCGCGCCGCTCACGCTGACGGACAAGGCGAATACGACTTCCGGCGACTGGGGGAGTGACGGCTACGTCTATTTCGAAACCGATTTCGGGATCGCCCGCATTCGCGCGACTGGCGGTGTCATGGACACCGTCTATGCGATGCCCAAGGGCGCGCACCTGATCGGCGCCGAATGGCCGGTCGTTCTGCCGGGTGCGCACGCGATTCTCTTTCGCCTTCGCAGCGAGGGGCAGGGTGTCGCAGACTATCAGATAATGGTTCAGCCGCTTCCAAGGGGGGAGCCGCATCTGCTCCTGCGCGGCATTTACGCGCGCTACTCGCCAACGGGCCATCTCGTGGTCGTGTCTTCCGACGGCAAGCTGCTCCTCGTGCCCTTCGACCTCGGTAAGCTCGCCCTGACGGGACCGCCCGTCGCGCTCTATGAGGGGCTCTCGTCGGACCCGTTCACCGGCGCGGTGGCGCTCTCGGACGCCGGCACGCTCATCTATCAAACGGTGAGCCGAGCCTCCTCACGCGAGATGGTCTGGGTCACCCGCGACGGACTCGCCACCCCCGTCGACTCAACGTGGAAGCCCGAGGGTACCATCTCTTCGCCTGCGCTTTCTCCGGATGGGCGGGCAATAGCACTCGAGCTGCAGCAGGGCGGGAAGATCGACATCTGGGTCAAGGAGCTCCCCGCTGGTCCGTTCTCGCGTCTCACATTCGGCGACACCATACACGTTCGCCCCTCGTGGTCCGCGGACGGAAGCAAGGTGCTCTATCTGGGCGATCGCGGCGATGGCACCGGCGCGGCGCAGATGCGGCGTGCCGACGGCGTGGGCGAGGCCACCGCTCTCGTCCCCAATAACCATGGCTTCGGCCAAGTGCTGCAGTCTCCGGACGGGCAATGGCTCGTCATGCGGGCCGACTCGCTGGGAGCTGGCGACATCGTCGGCGTGCGGATGGGAGACACGACGCTCGTCCCGCTCGTCAGATCGCCCGCGAACGAAGGGGTGCCCGCACTTTCTCCCGATGGAAAATGGCTCGCCTACTCCTCCAACGAATCGGGAGCGTTCGAGGTCTATGTGCGGCCATTTCCCAACGCGTCCTCCGCACGCTGGCAAGTCTCCACGGCCGGCGGAGTGTATCCGCTGTGGTCGCACGACGGGAAGGAGATCTTCTTCAAGAACAAGAACAACTTTCTGGTATCGAGTACCGTGCAAACTTCCCCGACCTTTCGCGCGGATGCGCAGAGGGTGCTCTTCGCTGTGAAGCCGTTCGCCTTCACGGGTCAGGTTCCGCCGTACGCCGTCGCCCCCGACAACAAGCGATTCCTGATGATGCGCGAGGTGGCAGCGGGTGATGCCGGCATGTTGATCGTGACCGAGCACTGGTTCGACGAGCTGAAGGCGCGCGCGGAGAAGTGAGGGCGCGGGATCGCGAGTCGACATTCGCCGGAGAGCTCGCGCCACGACGCTAACTTTCGCGCATGTCACCGCCCCCGCTCGCGCTCCTCTTCGATCTCGACGGCACCCTGGCCGACTCCGTCGCGCTCCTGCTCGCCGCCTTCCACCACACCTTCTCCACGCATCGGCCGCACGACACGCCGAGCGATCAGGAGTGGATCGCAGGCATCGGCACGCCGCTCATCACGCAGATGCGCCACTTCGTCCCCAACGAAGACGATGCGCAGCAGATGATCCTCACCTATCGCGAGTTCCAGCGCACGCATCACGATGAGATGCTCCGCGAGTTCGACGGCGTCGGCGAAACCCTCGCGCTCCTCAAGTCGCGCGGTCATCCCACCGCCCTCGTCACCAGCAAGTCAAACGACCTCGCGCATCGAGCCGTCAACTGGCTCCATCTCACCAACTCGATCGACGTCGTCGTCGGCATGGACTCCACCCTGCGCCACAAGCCCGACCCCGCGCCCGTGCGCTTCGCCCTCGCCGCCCTCGGCGCCCACGCGAGCAACGCCCTCTTCCTCGGCGACTCCCCCCACGACATCGCCGCCGGCAACGCCGCCGGTGTCACGAGCGTCGCGGCACTTTGGGGACCCTTCTCTCGTACGGTGCTGGAGCAGGCGCATCCGACCTGGCTCCTCGAGCACGTCCGTGAGCTCCCGGCGCTGATCGATCGGTTGGGCGCGTCCAAAGGCTCCTAAGCGTTCAAACCTTTCCGCCGCTCGCGTCATCTCATCACCCAACGAGACCAGAGGGTCGATTTGGATGACGGCGACGGCGACCGAGGTGGTTCCAATTCGCGCCCCAATTCAGACCATCGAAGACAGCGGCACTTGGGTCGCCCGCGCCGCGAGCGGAGACAGGCATGCGTTCGAGCATGTCTACCGCACGCATCTGAATCACGTCTTCTCGCTCTGCGTGCGGATGACGGGTGATCGTACCCGCGCCGAAGAGCTGACGCAGGATGTGTTCGTGCGAGCGTGGGAGAAGCTCCCCACGTTCAGGGGCGAGAGTGCCTTCTCGACCTGGCTGCATCGCCTCACGATCAACGTCGTGCTCAATGAGCGACGAGTGGATGTGCGCGAGCGCGGCCGCACGGTGTCATCGGACGATGATGAGGACANNCAATCGCGAAACTGCCCAAGGGTGCACGGAGAGTGTTCGTGCTGCACGACGTGGAAGGCTTCACGCACGAAGAGATCGGCACGATGCTTGGCGTTACGGCAGGTGGATGCAAGGCGCAGCTGCACCGCGCGCGGCTGCTCTTACGGGAGGCACTGACACGATGACCTACGACAAGCACCACTGCGATTTGATGTGCGAGCGGCTCGCCGCATACCTCGAGGGTGATCTCACGCCCGCCGATCAGGCGACGGCCGAGCGGCATCTCGCGGAGTGCGCGATATGCGCCGAGGTGCTCGCCGAGCTCCGCGGGATTGCGGCCGAGGCGGCGACGCTGCCACTGCTCGCCCCTTCGCGCGATCTGTGGTCGGAGATCGAAGCGCGAATCTCCACCCCCCTCGTCTCACTCGGCAGCGCGTCTACGGCCGTGCGGCGCGCGCCGCGCCGGCCGTTGCACTTCGCGATGGCTGCGGCCGCGCTGATCGCCGTGAGCGCCGGCACGACGTACCTCGTCGTGACGCGTCCCAATCCTGCATCGACACCGGTGGTCAACGTCGCCCAGCAGCCCGCCACCACGAAGGGCACGCCCGCACCCGTGCCGCCCGCAACCGCTTCGCTCGTCTCGCGCTCCAAGCGAGAGATCAGCGCCGCCCGCGTCTACGACAACGAGATCATGATGCTCGATAGCGTGGTGCACACACGTCGTGGCTCGCTCGACCCGAAGACGGTCGCGATCATCGAGCAGAATCTCAAGATCATCAACAAGGCAATCATCGAGAGTCGCGCGGCACTCGCCAAGGATCCCAGGAGTCCCCTGCTCTCGAACCAGCTGGATAACGTGCTCGGCAGCAAGGTCGAGCTCCTCCGTACTATCGCCTTTCTTCCCACTCAAAGCTGATGGAGCCGATCATGCACGCCCCTTGGCGCCTCACGGCACTCGCCTGTCTCGTCATCGCGCTGCCGGTCGAGGCGCAGCACGGGATGCCCAGGCCTCCACCGCCTCCCAGGCACTCCGATCGCCACAACGATCGCGACAACGACGTTGAGTCGCGCATCGACACGACCGTCAACATCGGCCGCTCCGGAACCGTCGATCTGCAGAGCTTCTCCGGTGACATCAAGGTGACCGGCTGGGACGGCGACCAGGTGAAGATCCACGCGACATCGCACAGTCGCCTCAACTTCGAGTCCTCGTCGTCGCGCGTGTCGCTCGTCGAATCGCCGGAGCACAACAGCGACAGCGAAGACGACGACGACTCGAACAGCCGGATCGAGGTGAGCATGCCGAAGTCCGCGCGCCTGGTCGTGCGCTCGCTCTCGGGTGACATCACGCTGCGCGACGTTGCCGACGTCGAGGCGCATTCGGTGAGCGGCGATCTCGACGTGACCAACATTGCGAGCCACGCCGTCATCGAGACCATCTCCGGCAACGCGACCGTCATTCACGTGAGCGCAGGCGTGCACGTCAACACCGTGAGCGGCGACATTCACGCCAAGCAGATCACGGGCGAGGTCGCGGCCCAGAGCGTGAGCGGCAATGTCGTGCTCGACGACATCACCTCCTCCTTCGTGCGCTCCGAGACGGTGTCCGGAGAGGTGCACTTCTCGGGGCCCGTCGATCCCAAGGGACGCTACGAGTTTCACTCGCACTCGGGCGACGTCGACGTCAACATCGCCAACGGCGGCGCCGACGCGACGCTCGACGTGGAGACGTACAGCGGCGATCTCGATACCTCGTGCGCCATCACGATGCAGCCGGGCGACAACGGCAGTCGCAGGGGCAAGCGCGGAACGTTCACGATCGGACATGGCGGTGGTGCCCACTTCATTCTCAAGACCTTCAGTGGCGACGTGCGCATCACGGGCTGCCGCTCACACGGAGACAAATAACATGCGTCGCTCCCTGCGTTCCGCCTCGCTCGTCTCGATGGTGCTCGTCACGATCGCCGCTCCCGCTCGCGCCCAGCGCGACCGCGACTACGATCGCGACTCCAAGTACGACAGCTCCTTCACCTCGAAGAACTCGATCGCCGCCGGCGGCACGATCAGCGTGGAGAACCTGAACGGCAGCATCGACGTGATCGCGTCGGACAATGGCTCCACGACGGTTTCCGCCGTGAAGAAGTGGCGCCGCGGAGATCCGTCGATGGTTCGCATTCTCGTCGAGCCCGGGAAGAACGGCGTCACGGTCTGCGCGCTATGGGACGAGGAGACGAGTTGCAACGACCACGACAGGCACTCGCACCACTACGACAGCGATCGCCACAATGATGTCTCGGTGCGATTCACCGTCCAGGTCGCGAAGGGCGTGAAAGTCGACCTCACCACCGTGAACGGCTCGGTTAACGTGGAAGGCGCAACCGCATCCGTCGACGTGCAGACGGTCAACGGCGGCGTCGCAGTCGCGACGCTCGGCGGACCCGTCACCGCGAGATCGGTGAACGGCAACGTGCGCGCGAGCATCGAGCATCTCGTGAAGTCGGACGAGCCGCTCGAGCTCGAGACCACGAACGGCTCGGTACAGCTCGAGGCGCCGGGCGATCTCAGCGCGGATGTCGACGCCGAGACGACGAACGGCGGGATCGAGACGGACTTCCCGCTGACGATCAGCAAGGGGCTCGTCGGCAGGCACGTGCATGGTACGGTCGGCCAGGGCGGAAGGCGGGTCGAGCTCCATACCACCAATGGCTCGGTGAAGCTGCGGAAACTTGGGTGAGCCCTTTCGCGTAGGGACGGGAAAGGTCATCCAGACTTGCCCGTCCCGGAGCTCATCATGCGCAAAATATTCTGCGTTCTCGCGGTCATCGTCGTTGCCTCGGCTTGCGCGCACCACGACAACTATCCGAGCCGCAACTTCACCTGGACCGGAGACGTCACGCCTGGCGCCACGGTGAGAGTGAGCAACGTCGACGGCCCGATCGCGGTGCTCGCGTCGACGACGAACAAGCTGACGGTCGACGCGGTGATCGTGAACGCGTCGCCGGCAGCGGTTCAGGTGAAGCAGGCCATGAGCGGCAACGATGTGCTCTTCTGCACGCTCCTCGGCTCGCAGTCGACGAACACGTGCGGCGAGGGCAAGCACGGGCACAGCACGTCGTTCTCTCCGTTCTCTCTCTTCAGCCGGCACCATCCGATCACGGTGCGCTACACGGTGCACGTCCCCGCGGGCGTCAACGTCACTCTCGAAACGGTGAACGGAAAAGTCGCCGCGCAAAACATTGGCGGCAACGTGAAGGCGGAGACCGTCAACGGCGACGTCGTGGTGTCGACGACCAACGGCACGATCAACGCCGAGACCGTGAACGGATCGATCATCGCCAGCATGGCACAGCTCCCCGATTCAGGGGACGTGCATCTCGAAACGGTCAACGGCTCGATCACTTCCTTGCTGCCGGAAGGCATCGGCGGCGCGATCGACCTCGAGAACACCAACGGCGCCATCACCGCCAACTATCCGCACACGGGCTCCGACAGCGCGAACGACAAGCACCACTTGCGCATCAAGCTCGACGAGGGCGCGCGGCGCGTGCATCTCGAGACGGTGAACGGCTCGGTGAATCTCACCAGGTTCGTGAAATCCGCCGTGGTGTCGCTGCTGAACTGAGGCTAGCCGTCGCGCTGGTCTATCGTTCGCACGCCCGCAACGACGACGCCGAAGGCGCTGCTCACGCGCGTGAAGTCGCGCCTCGGCTCGAACCGCTCCTCGCCAAGCTCCACCTGTTGCAACCGCGACAGGTCGAAGTTCTTCCAGCCGTGCTCGATGCCGCTCTCGGTGAAGCCCTGCACCTGAAAGGCCTCGAGCTGCTCGGTGCCGTCGGGCTTTCTGAAGATCGCGTGCGGCTGGATCATGCGCATGCCGCCGGTCGCGTAGAGAATCCGCAGGACTCGGCGTTCTTCCAGGGCCTGTAGAACGAGTGCTCGCGACATTCGCTCCCTCGGTGAGTGCGCTCACATAAACAATGTGCTGAAAGGCGCGTGCGCAACTGGTCGATCAGGTTACGTGCGCGAGCGCGCCCGATTATCTCTCGCCGATGCACATTCGATCGAAATTGCGTGGAGCAATCGGGATCTCGGTGAGCGCCCTGCTCGCGCTCGCCGCCCCGCGAGCGCGGGCGCAGGCGAGCGCGGCCGACACCACGCATCCGTCGCCAGCCCCACTTCCGCAGCCGCACTACAAGCTGCGCTTCGCCGCCGGCTTCGTCACGAGCATCCTCGCGCACGAGAGCGGGCACATCATCGCGTCGTACGCCGTAGGCGGACATCCCTCGTTCGGATTCAATCACTGGCGCCCCACGGTCTACTCGGGGATCGACTCGCGCATCGATCCGCACAAGCAGTTCATCTTTTCGAGCGCGGGACTCACCGTGCAGACGCTGCTCGATGAGACGCTGCTCGACATTCCGCACGCGCGCGGCAGCATCGCCGGTCCCTTCGAGCGCGGGCTCATCGCTGGTGGCATCGGCACCGTTCTCTTCTACATCACCCTGGGGCGCAGCGGCACCGTGAGCGACGTGACCTTCATGGCGAACACGTCATCGCTCAGCAAAACCCAGATCTCTCTCATCTACGGTGGCATGGCTGCGCTTCACGTCGTGCGCATCCATTTCAAGGATCGCTTCGCGCACTTCTTCACCGTCCCCGATGGAAGCGGTCACCTACGCGTGGGGATGAGCCTCGCACCCGACTAACGGCTAGCGCTCCGCCAGCCGCAGCCACATCGAGAGCTCGTCGCGATATTCGTCTCCCTGCTGCACGGCGTCGGGCTCCGTTGCATATGCCACGAAGCCATGGCGCTCGTAAAACATGCGCGCCCGCGCATTGTCCGCTATCACGGTGAGTTGCAGCTGCCGCACGTGCAGTCGCGCGTGCGCGATCAGCGCTTCAAGAATTGCGTCGGACGCGCCCGTCCCACGCGACGCGGCACGCACGTACATCCCCCAGATCAACCCTTTGTGCGAGAGCTTGTCGCCCGCGAGGCGACTGAAGCCGCCGACGCCGAGTATCTCGTCGCTCCCCTCGCGCAGCGCAGCGACCACGAAGTCGAGATCGAGGCGCGCGGCCCACACGGCGGTGCCAACGGCGGCATCCTCAGCTTCACTGTAGCGGAAGCCGATTGGATCGCTGCGCAGCCCCTCGACCCGCACTTGGCGAAAGCGCTCGACGTCCGCGGACGTGAGCCGCACCACTCGAATGGCCATCGCGACAAACACCCTGCTTACGGCTTCGCCTGCCCTGCCGGCAGCTGTCCGGGCGCGGGAGGCGCGCGGTCGATCATCAGCTTGGTGACGAAGCGCTGCCCCTCGCTCACGCGCTCCATCTCGATCGCGATCGACTCCACCGCCTGCTCCACTCGCGCGAGGCGCGCATCGAGCAGCGCAGTCCCCGTCTTCGGAGCGCCAAGTCCGGCCATCTTCTCTTTGTGACTGAACCACATCTTCACGATGATCACCACACCCGGAATGCCGAACACGATGGGGATGATGACGGCTTCGACGGGAACGAACATGCGTGGCGTACCTGCG
>PLMM01000377.1 GCA_003142495.1 Gemmatimonadota bacterium
CGACGGCTCGTCGAGCACGTAGACGACGCCGAAGAGATTCGATCGTACCTGCGTCGCGAGCCGAAGGCGCTGCAGCTCGCCCGGCGAGAGCGTCGGCGTGCTGCGCCCGAGCGCGAGATAGCCGAGCCCGAGATCGAGGAGTACCGATACCCGCGCGCACAGATCCTGCGCGATGCGAAGCGTGACGACCGCCTTCTCCGGATGCTGCGCCTCGATCTTCGCGCGCCCCGCTGCAGTACCATCCGCGTACGGCTGCATGATCTGCGCGAGCTTCTTGAGTGGGAGCGCGGAGATGTCGGCAATGTCGTAGCCCGCGAACTTCACCGACAGCGACTCTAGTCGCAGCCGCTTGCCGTGACAGAGCGGGCACTCCGTGCTCTCCATGTACTGCGACACGCGCCGTTTCATCAGCGCGCTCTCGGAGTTCGCGAAGGTCTGCAGCACGTAGCGCCGCGCGCCCGTGAAGGTGCCCATGTAGCTCGGCTCCTCCTTCCGCTTGAGCGCACGCCGCACCTCGGCCGGCGTGTATCCCGCGTACACGGGCACCGTCGGCTGCTCGTCGGTGAAGAGCAGCCAGTCGCGATCCTTCTTCGGCAGCTCGCGCCACGGCTTGTCGACGTCGTAGCCGAGGGTGACGAGGATGTCGCGCAGATTCTGCCCCTGCCACGCGCTGGGCCACGCAGCGATCGCGCGCTCGCGGATGGTGAGCGAGTCGTCGGGCACCATCGTGCGCTCGGACACCTCGTACACGCGCCCGAGCCCGTGACAGCGCGGGCACGCGCCCGCCGGCGTGTTCGCCGAGAACGCCTCGGCCTCGAGATGCTCCTGTTTTGGCGGATAGCTCCCAGCGCGCGAGTAGAGCATGCGCAGCAGATTCGAGAGTGTCGTCACGCTCCCCACGGACGATCTCGTCGTCGGCGATCCGCGCTGTTGCTGCAGGGCGACGGCGGGCGGAAGTCCATCGACCTCGTCGACCTCGGGCACCGCCATCTGGTGGAAGAGCCGGCGCGCGTACGGCGATACGGACTCGAGGTAGCGCCGCTGCGCCTCCGCGTACAGCGTTCCGAACGCGAGCGATGACTTCCCGGAGCCGGACACGCCGGTGAACACAACGAGCGCATCACGCGGAATGTCGACGTCGATGTTCTTCAGGTTGTGCTCGCGCGCGCCGCGCACGTGCACGAAGCCCGTCGAGTCCTTCACGGGCGATGACCGATTGTACGGATTGCTCTTCGACATGCGCCGCTCACCCACCCGGATTGATGATCATCACGAGCGCGTCGCCGGTCGACACATCGATCTCTTCGGACACCGGTGTGCGAGTGCCGCCGATCGGATCGGCGAAGAAACGCAGGTACGCGGTGCCGGTTATCAGGTAGCGGGGAATGGTGAGCACCGTCGTCTGGTGCCCCGGCGCGATGCCGAGCCGAGTGCGTGCGCCGTTCACCAGCACGTACACGGTCATGTCGTTGAAGTCTTGATTCTCGATGTCGATGGTCGTCGTGGTATTGGCGCCCTCGCTGCTTGGCGAGGCGCCGCCGCTGCGGCAGCCGAGGGCCAGCGCGAGTACGAGACACGGGATGAATCGGCGAAACGAGCTCATCGTGCGGTGCATGCGAGGCTTCTCCTCCGGTGCTCGCCGGCAACGCCAGCGGTGATGCTGCAATGCAAGAGTGGGGCGACGGCGAAGAGGGAGCCAGAGGTGCGGTTCTTCCGAGCGGGCCGTGAACAGCGAGTCACTGGCCCCGAGGCTGTAGATTTCGCGACGTTCCTCCCCATTTCCCCCACGTACGGGCACTCGCTTGACGCCACAGCACGATGGAATCGCGGCCACGCTTCACGCGCTCGAGGAGGACATGAGCGCCGGCGCCGGACAGCTGTTCGTCGATCTCGTTGCGGAGTACTTCGCCGCGACGCGCGAGAGCTCTGGTCACGTCTCGACACCGCGCACCGCCTCCGAGCTTTACGCGCGCTTCGCCGAGCCGCTTCCGGCGACCGGGCGACCGCTCGCGGAGATCGTGCGCCGGCTGTCGACGGACGTCATCGCCGATGCCAATCAGCTGATGCGCCCCATGTCGATGGGCCATCAGGTGGCGGCGCCTCTCCCAGCTGCGGTGTGGACGGAGGCGCTGGTGAGTGCGCTCAATCAGTCGACGGCGATCTGGGAGATGTCGCCGACGGCGACGGTCATCGAGACGCAGCTCGTACGGCAACTCGCCGCGCTGATCGGGTGGGGACCAGCGTCGGGCGGCACGTTCACGTCGGGCGGCACCGAGGCGACGTTCACGGCGCTTCTCGCGGCGCGCGCACGCGCGATGCCGGACGCGTGGCAGAACGGCGTGGGCGCGAATCCACCGGTGGTGGTGTGCGGCGAGCACTCGCACTACTCGGTCACGCGCGCCGTCGCCGAGCTCGGGCTTGGCATGCGAAGCGCGATCGCGGTGTCGTCGCGTGCGTGGCGGATGGATCCCGTAGTACTAAGAGAAACGCTCGATCGCCTCGCGGCGAGCGGAAGGCCGGTGATGGCGGTGGTCGCGTCCGCGGGCACTACGGCAACGGGATCGTTCGACGATCTCTCCATCATCGGGCCGCTGTGCGAGGAGCGCGGCATCTGGCTGCACGTGGACGGCGCGCACGGTGCCTCCGCGATTCTCTCGCGATCGCACCGGCATCGCGTACGCGGGCTGCACCACGCGCGCTCCGTTGCGTGGGACGCGCACAAGATGATGCTCATGCCGCTCGCGGCGGGGATGCTGCTCGTGCGCGAGGAGAGCGATCTCGCGCAGGCGTTCACGCAGCATGCGCCATATCTCTTTCACGGCGCCGAGGGCGAGCGCGCGTGGGATCAGGGGACGCGCAGCTTTCAGTGCTCGCGCCGCGCAGACGCGCTCAAGGTGTGGGTGGCGATTCAGCGTTA
>PLMM01000197.1 GCA_003142495.1 Gemmatimonadota bacterium
CTCGAATCTGGTAGAGACGCGACAGCCCATCGAAGAGCTGCAGCCCAGTGCTGAAGCCCTGCGAGTTCTGCCACTTTCCGGAGAAAACATGCCCGGTGCTGTCGACGACGACGCCGGCCGGGCTGTTTTGAGTGTTCGTTGCCTGGACCTGGAGCGTCGGCAGAAAGGCGGCGTAGGCAGAGCGCACGGCTGCGCGAGTCGAGCGCACCTGGCCGCGCGCGTTGACGGCGAGTGGCGAGTTCTTCTGCGCCAGCGCGACCGCGCTCTGCAATGACATTGTGCGCGTGGAATCCGCGCCGCTCTGAGCGTCCGCCTGCTGCGCCGCGCACAATAAGGCGACAACGAACATCAGTTGTGTTGCGGAAGTCACTGCTGTCTGGCCTCTTCCCGTTCGATTCGTCCACCCAGTCCTGAAAGCGCTGCTGTTGGCCGGGGTCGAGCAGGCGCTTGATCTGCACGCGAGTCGCCTCGCGCACGGAATCGAGCTGCGGGCGGACGGGCGCAACGAGCTTGCTGAACTCACGATGCCGGATATCGAGCAGGCTATCCACCTGCGCGCGTTGCAGGGGGCTCAATTGCAGCTTCGAGGCCATGTAGGCGCGCACGGCCTGGCGGTCGGTGCTCGCATCGCATGCCGGACGCGTCAGTACGCGATCGAGCGAGAAGCCGAGCGCACCACCGGCCACCAGCGTACCGAGCAAAAAGCCCAGGGCAAGTGACTTCGATTTTCTCATGGCTCTCTCCTGCTCATGGTCCTACGACGTAGCGCAGCGTGACTTCGCGCGAGGCTTCTCGCTCGGTCTCACTGGCCACCTGCACGGGAGCCACACGAGTTCCCTCGATCTCGTTGTACGCGTGCAGCGAGCGAAGATGATTCGAGTGTCGCGCGGCCATCGCGGCGACGATGATCGCCGCGGCACCGGCCAGCGCGAGCCCGCGACGCCAGCGCGTCAGTTGGCGCCACCAGAGATCGTCCTCCGTCACCGTCACGCGCGCCAGGATGCGTCGCTCGAGCGACACCCAGAACGCCTCGCCGCCCGGCGGCGCATGCAGCACGCGCAGCGCGCGCGTCAACTCGTCGTCCCGCCCTTCCGGGCCGATCCGCGGCTCCATCCTCATTTGTCGCTCCAGAGATCGCGCAGCCGCTCTCGCAGCGATGCGCGCGCATGATGAAGGTCCGATCGCGCCGTCCCCTCGGGTATTCCAAGCATCGTTCCGATCTCGCCGTGCGTGTAGCCCTCCACATCGTGCAGCACCAGCACCGAGCGCTGACGCTCCGGCAACTGCTCGAGCGCCGCGCCCAACCGACCGCGCAGCTCCGATCGCTCCGACGGGTCGAACTGCGGCACCGAGAGCGTCTCCGGCAGCGAGTCCGCGTCCCGTACCTTCCTACGACGACCAATGTCCAGTGCAGCGTTCGCGACGATCCGATTCAGCCACGCCGCGAAGGCCTGCTCGGGACGAAAACGCTCGAGCGCCTTGTACGCGTGCAGAAAGCCATCCTGCACCGCATCCTCCGCGTCCTCGTGCGTCGCACAGATCGCTCGCGCCACCGCGTACGCCCGGCGCATGTGCGTGTGCACCAGCATCGCAAACGCCTGCTCACTCCCCGCCTGCGCCTCGCGAACCAGCGCACGCTCAGCGTCTGGTTGCGCAGGCTCAGCGGTCGGCGCGGTCATTGGGCGATGCTGGATGTGGAGCGGAAGTGCGGTCATTTCCGATGATCGTGGTGTCTCGGTCATACGCGCCGCAATAGCCTAGCGTTGGCCAACCGGGCTCACCCGGCGACAGCTGCGCCCTTGAGGCCCAGGGAATCGGCCACCGGCCGCATCGCCTCGATCACGAACTGGATGTGCTGGTCCAGCTCGACCCCCAGCTCGGCCGCGCCAACCGTGACATCCTCGCGGCTCACGCCCTTGGCGAAGTGCTTGTCCTTCATCTTCTTCTTCACCGAGCTCGCTTCCAGATCGAGCACGCTGCGCGACGGGCGAACGAGCGCCGACGCCGTGATCAGCCCCGTGAGCTCGTCTACGGCGAAGAGCGCCTGCGCCATCTTCGTTTCCCGCGGTGTCGCGCAATACGTCGCGTGGCCGAGAATCGCCTGCAGCATGTCCTCGGGATAACCACGCGCGCGGAGCATGCGCACTCCCTCCGCCGGATGTTCCTCGGTGGCGGAGTGCGCGTTGTTCGGAAAGCGCTCGTAGTCGAAGTCGTGCAGCAGCCCCGTCAGTCCCCACCGCTCGGGATCCTCCCCGAACTTCACCGCGTACGCGCGCATCGCCGCCTCCACCGACAGCATGTGCGCGCGCAGCGACTCGCTCGCGGTGTACTCGTGCATCAGCGCGAGCGCGTCTTCGCGCGACGGCAGCGTGTTCTCGGAACTCACAGAGCGCTACTCCTTATTGCTTCGTGTCCACATGGGCGACGACGGACATGCCCGGGCGGAGCGGACGATTTGATCCGCATCCCTTGATGACGGCAACGCGCACCGGCAGGCGCTGCACGACCTTCGTGAAGTTGCCGGTTGCATTGTCCGGCGGCAACAGCGCGAAGCGCGCGCCCGTTGCGCCGCTCAGGCTCTGCACCTTCCCCTCGGCCTCACACCCCGGGTAGGCATCAACCTCGAACGCCACCGGCTGCCCGACGACCATCTTGTTGAGCTGCGTCTCCTTGAAGTTCGCCGTCACCCACGTCCCCGTGTCGGCGACGATCGACATCATCGTCTGGCCGGGCTGCACGAGCTGCCCGATCTCGACCTGCTTCTTCGAGATCGTTCCGGTTTCGGGCGCCTGCACGTCCGTGTAGCTCAGCTGGAGCTTCGCGTTGTCGAGTGCAGCCTGCTCCGCCTGCAGCTTCGCCTGCGCGAGTCGCACGCCGGCCTGCGCGTTCTGCACCGCGCCGCCAGCGGCCGCCGCCTGCCGCTGTAGCGCCTCGACGTCCGCCGCCGCCGACGCTGCGGCCGCGCGCGCCGCGTCGAGCTGCTGCGCCGAGACGATCTGCTTCGCGACGAGATCCTGCATGCGCGCGAGATCCGCGTTCGCCTTCTGCTGATTGGCGATCGCCGACCGAATCTGCGCATCGGCCGCGGAGCGATTTCCCGTTGCGGTGGCGACCGCCGCCTGTGACTGGCCGGTGAACTGACGACCGCCCGCCGTCGACTGCGCCGCCGCCAGATCCGCCTCGGCCTGCGCGACCTTCACCTTGTACTCGGAGTCGTCGATGCGAACGAGCTCTTGCCCCTTTCGCACGGAGTCGTTGTCCTGGACGAGCACCGCTGTGACGTAGCCACCGACCTTCGCGAGCACGGGGACGATGTGTCCATCGACCTGCGCATTGTCGGTGGTCTCATGACCGCGCGAGTAGATGAACGTCTTGATGCCCCAGATCAGCGCGAGCACGATGGCTATCGCGACAAAGCCGAGGATGATCTTCTTCCTCGTGGTCGCCTTCGCCGGTGGCTCGGGCACAGGCTGGCGCGCAGCAGGTGCGGGTGCGGGCGCGACGGGCTGTGTCTGCGTGGTCGCTTGTTCGGTGGACGTCCCCATGTTGCTATTCCTCTGTGTCGTTGATTCTGATGAGCGTGTGCCTGCAATCCTTCAGAGCTACGGAAGCGCCGTGACCGAGCCGACCGCGCGAGCCAGTGCGACTTTTGCGCCCTGATAGCTCGAGAGCGCGTCCACTGCCTGCGTGCGCGCGGAGTTGAGCGAGAGCGACGC
>PLMM01000053.1 GCA_003142495.1 Gemmatimonadota bacterium
TGCGCACCGTGCTCCAGCGGCTGCTGCGCCGCATGGGCTACGAGGTGGACGCCGTTGGCGACGCGCAAACCGCGCTCGCGATGCTGGCGGTAACGCCGCTCCGCTTCGATCTCGTGCTCTCGGACATTCTGATGCCGGAGAAGACAGGACTCGAGCTCGCGGCGGAGATCATCGATGCGAAGGTACCGGTGGCGATCGTACTGATGACGGGATTCGCGGACAACGCGACCGTGCGCGAGGCGACGGAGACGCGGCGCCTTCCGGTGCTCCGCAAGCCGTTCGAAGTGGACCAGCTCGCCGCCATCGTCGAGGAAGCGCTCTCCCGCGGGTGTCCGCCGCGAACGGAGGAGTAGCCGTGCCCCTTGCCGTGCGAGCCGCTCGACCCGCAACATTCCGCCTCATGAAGAAGACCTTCACGCTCGCCGATGCAAATCGAACTCTTCCGCTCGTCAGCCGCATCGTGCGCGATCTCGTCGCGCGCTATCCGGCCTGGCGCGAGCTCGTCGAGGAGTACGAGCTGCTGACCTCGAGCCAGCGCGCCGACGCACCGGACCCGCGCGTGGAGCAGCTGGAGCGCCAGGTCACTGCTGTAGCGCGGGAAATAGACGGCTACATACACGAAGTGACCGAGCTCGGCGCCGAAGCGCAAAGCCCGCTCGATTCGGGGCTCGTCGACTTTCCCGGCGTGCACGATGGCCGCTCGATCTTTCTCTGCTGGAGGCTGGGCGAAGAGTCGATCGAGCACTGGCACGAGCGCGACGGCGGCTTCGCTGGACGCCAATCGATCGGCGCACTGGAGTTTGCCGACAGATGAGCGCGAGCACTCGCAGCTACACGTCGCCCGACGGCGTCGACTGGATCGTGCAGGTGATGCTCCCCGGCGCGACCAACGCGATGATCGTGTTCGAGCATCCCGATGGCGGGAGCTCGCGGCGCGATCGCTACAACTGGGTGAACATCGCGGGGCCCGGCGCGCGCAACGTGACCTCGCGCGCGGATGGCGAAGCAGTGCTCCGCGAGCTCTCCGACGCTCAGATCGCGCTGCTCTATCGGCGGTCGATGCCGATCAGCACCGGCGCGAACTAGCGCTCTTTTGCGGCGCTGCCAGTAGCGGCGTCGGCAGCCTCGGCGCCATCGGTGCGCTCGTCGGGGAAGGGAATCTCGAGCTCCATCCCATCGCGCGCGAGCACGACCTCGTCGAACACTTCGCGCGCTTCGCGCAGCAGCTCGCCGGGGTCGCGCGAGTAACGGGCCGAGAAGTGTGTGAGCGCGAGGCGCCGCACCCCCGCCGCCGCTGCGATGCGCGCGGCATCGCGCGCCGTGGAGTGTCCCGTCTCGCTCGCGCGCGCGGCCTCCTCGTCGGCGAACGTCGCCTCGTGGATGAGCAGGTCCGCCCCACGCGCCGCCTCGATCGTCGCCTCGCTCGGACGCGTGTCGCCGGTGATCGCGAGCGAGCGCCCCAAGCGTCGCGGGCCGACGAGCACCGAGGGCTCGATCACGCGACCGTCGTCGAGCGTCACGCTCTCGCCCTTGTGAATTTTTCCCCACAACGGTCCCTCGGGAATCCCGAGCGAGCGCGCGAGATCGGGGTCGAAGCGCCCTTTGCGGTCTTCTTCCACGAGCGAATAGCCGAGCGACACGTCGCTCGAGTGCACCGTGGCGAAGGGGATGATCGAGTAGCCATCGCGCGCGATGCGATCGCCCGGCGCCACCTCGGTGATGTCCACGGGGAAGCCCACGCGATCGACGCCGAAGTGCGCGGCGCCCTTGAGCACGCGCGCGGCACCGCGCGGGCCGAACATCCGCATCGGCTCCGTACGTCCCTGCAGCGCGAGCGTGCGAAAGAGCCCGATCACGCCAATGATGTGATCGCCGTGGAAGTGCGTGATGAACACATCGTTCAGCGCGAACGAGATGCCGTAGCGCATCATCTGCCGCTGCGTTCCCTCGCCGCAGTCGAAGAGCAGCGTCTCGCCCTCGCGGATGACCGCGAGCGAGGAGACGTTGCGCTCGACGGTGGGGCGCGCGGCGCTGGTGCCGAGGAAGCGCACGGAGAGTGACATGGCTGGAATATATCTCGCCAGCGCCGCGTCGCCCGCGCGGGGGCGCGGTTGCGCGGTGCGCTAGGCGCGGGGCGCGTGCGCGGCGACTATCGCCGCGTGGCGGGCGGGATCGATGTTTCCGCCGCTCAGCACCACCACCACGGGGCCGCCCGGCTTGTACACCTTCTTCTGCAGCAGCGCCGCTACGCCAACCGCGCCCGATCCCTCGACGACCAGCCCTTCCTCGGTGTAAAGCCACGCGATCGCCTTCTCGATCTCCTCCTCGGTGACGATCGCGAGGAGGTCGAGCGCGTGCTTGCCGATGTCGAAGGCGAACTCGTCGATGTCGCCCGCGAGCCCGTCGGCGAGCGTGATCTCGTGCGGCACGTGCACCACTTTGCCGGCTTCGAGGGAGAGTGCCATCGCGGCGCTGCGAGTGCCCTGCACGCCGACGATCCGCACGTCGGGCGCCGCCGCGCGCAGAAGGCTTCCGAAGCCGCCGAGGAGGCCGGCGCCGCCGACGGGGACGAGCACGGTGCGGAGCGAGCGCAGCTCCTCGAGGATCTCGAGGGCCGCGGTGCCCTGGCCCGCGACGACATCCAGATCCTGCGTCGCGCTCACGAACGGAATCCCCTCACGCTGCGCGTGCACGAGCGCTCGCGCGAGTGCGTGGTCATAGTCGGGGGAGGTCGCGTCGATGGTGGCGCCCAGGGCGGCTATTCCGTCGCGCTTGACGGCGGGGGCGGTGGAGGGGATGTAGAGCGTCGCGGGGATGCCGAGCTCGCGCGCGGAGTAGGCGACGCCCAAGCCGTGATTGCCGGCGGAGGCGGCTACTACTCCACGCGCGCGCACGTCGGGGGGGAGCGA
>PLMM01000121.1 GCA_003142495.1 Gemmatimonadota bacterium
CTGAGGTAGCGTTAGCTGGAGAATCACGTGTCGACTCCTGACGACCTCGGCAGAAAGGCTCCATGCCAATTGAGCACGTTTCGGACACTGCGCGCTGGGTAGCGGTTTATCGGGCCATGGAGAGCGAGCGCCCCGACGCCCACTTCCACGATCCGTTCGCGCGCAAGCTCGCGGGCGCGAAGGGCGACGAGATCGTGCGCACCTTGAAGGATGGGACGTCGATGGCGTGGGCGATGATCGTGCGCACGCAGGTATTCGACGAGATCATCATGGCCGAAGTCGGCACCGACGGCATCGATCTCGTGCTCAATCTCGCGGCAGGGCTCGACGCGCGGCCGTGGCGGCTCGCGCTGCCGCAATCGCTGCAATGGGTGGACGTCGATCTCCCCGACATCCTCCGCTACAAGCTCGAGACGCTTGGCGACGCGAAGCCGCACTGCTCGTACGAGGCCGTCGAGGCGGATCTCACCGACGCCACCGTGCGGCGCGAGCTCTTCGCGCGCATCGGCGCCCGCTCGAAGCGCGTGCTGATCCTGACGGAGGGGTTGCTAATCTATCTGACCGACGCGGATGTGGCCGCGCTCGCGACGGATCTGCTCGCGATTCCCTCGTTCACGCGCTGGGTGATCGACCTCGCGAGCCCGCGGCTGCTGAAGATGATGACACGATCATGGGGGAAGGCCATGGCGTCGGGCAATGCGCCCTTCAAGTTTGCGCCGCCGTCGGGCACCGACTTCTTCCGCGAGTTAGGCTGGGCGGAGCGCGCGTATCACTCGACGATGGAAGAGGCGGAGCGACTCGATCGCGAGATGAAGATGATGTGGCTCTGGAAATTCATCGGCCGCTTCTATCCGGCACGCATGCGCGAGGAATTTCGTCGCATGTCGGGCATCGTAGTGCTCGAGCGCATCTAGGTCGCGCCGGGGAGCGCTCGTCGAGCGAAAGCTTCTCGAAGGGTGTCGCGAATCTCGGTCGCGTTGCCGTAGCGGCCGAGCGGGATGTNNGCTCTCTTGTTGTGGATCAGCACCGCATCGTCGTGAAATTCCATGTCGATGAGATCGGGCCACGCGACATCGAACTTCCGGAAACGTGAGAAGCGCACGTGAACCCCGGCATCGTCGATGCGAATGAAGCGGTGCTTCCACGCGAGCGTCGCGAGGAAGCCGTGCGCGAGTCCGGAGAGAAGGGTGACCGCGCCGAGGTAGAAGTTTGCGCGCTCGTAGAGCGGCTTGCTGCCGGGATGACCGGAGTGCACGGCCTCGAGAATCAACAGTACGCCGGCCAGAACGGCGATCCACTCGGGTCCCGCGTGCGCACGATGCGGCGGCTCGTGGAGCTCGGGCTTCGAGACGCGCGTCAAAGCCTCGGCACGCAGATCGCGCGCGAACATCACCAGGAGCACCGCCGCCACGATGATCTCGGCAATCGCGAAGAGATCGCCATGCGCGCCGGGCGCGCTGATGCGGCTAATTCCGGCCAGCAGGAGCGGCGCACCGCCGATCACGTGCTGCGCCTTTTGAACCCAGGTGGCGAGGTTGCGCCGCTTGTCGTCAAGCTGAATCGTGACGCCTTCTGCTGACATGCCTCACGATGCGTGGCGCGCCGAGCGAGGGGAAGGCCGCGCGCGGTTGACCGAGACACGGAAGCAGTCGAAGTTCAAGGGCACAGTTCGTCACCCACACGGAGCCACATGCATTCGCTCGGAGGTCTCTGGCACCAGTACTCGGATCCCACGGCACTCATCCAGTGGGGCGGCTACGTCGGGCTCACGTTCATCATCTTCGCCGAGACGGGGCTCTTGGTCGGCTTTTTCCTGCCGGGCGATTCGCTGCTCGTCTCCGCGGGGCTGATTGCTTCGCGCGGGACGCTCGATGTGTGGTTCCTGTGCGCGATTCTTTCTGTCGCAGCGATTCTCGGACAGACGGCGGGATACGCGATCGGATATGCCGCGGGGCCGAAGCTCTTCGCGCGCGAGGACTCGATGTTCTTCAAGCGAAGCCATCTGCAACGCGCGCACGATTTCTACGAGAAGCACGGCGGCGCGACGATCGTGCTCGCGCGCTTCATGCCGATCGTGCGCACGTTCGTTCCCGTTGTCGCGGGCGCCGCACGCATGTCCTACCGGCCCTTTCAGCTGTTTAATGTGATCGGCGGAATAGCATGGGTATGCGGTATGCTCATGATCGGGTACGGCCTCGGCCGCTACATTCCCGGGATCGAGAAGCACATCGACAAGGTTATCATACTGGTCATCGCGGTGTCACTCGCGCCTGCACTCATCGGCGCGTGGCGCCGCAAGCACGCCGCGGTCGCTGCATCTCCGACCCCGGATCTTCGCACGACAATACCGGAGGAATGAAATGGCTTTTACGCTGCCGCCGCTCGGCTACGACTACGCTGCTCTCGAGCCGCACATCGACGCGCGCACGATGGAGATTCATCACACGAAGCATCATCAGGCGTACGTCACGAATCTGAATGCAGCGATCGAGAAGGCGCCCGAGCTCGCGGACAAGACGCTCGAGTGGCTTCTGCAGAACCTGTCATCGGTGCCCGAGGCCGTGCGCAACGCCGTTCGCAACAACGGCGGCGGGCACTGGAATCACAGCTTCTTCTGGCAGATCATCGGCCCGAAGGCGGGTGGCGATCCGACCGGCGCAGTCGCCGACGCGATCAAGAGCTCGTGCGGCGACTTCGCGAAGCTCAAGGAGCAGGTGAACGCCGCGGGGCTCGCGCGCTTCGGCTCCGGCTGGGCGTGGGTCGTCGCGGACAAGGGCGGCAAGCTCACGATCGAGAGCTCACCGAACCAGGACACGCCGATCAGCGAAAAGAAGACGGTCATTCTCGGCGTCGACGTCTGGGAGCATGCGTACTATCTCAAGTACCAGAACCGTCGCGCCGACTATCTCGCCGCGTGGTGGAACGTCGTGAACTGGGCCGAGGTCAACAATCGCTTCGAGGCGCGCTAGCAGCTAGCGCGCCGTTCATCGCGGCGCGTCGCCCTCGAGATAGGTGTAGCCCTCGAGTCCCG
>PLMM01000286.1 GCA_003142495.1 Gemmatimonadota bacterium
TCGCGGCGTTCGGCGCGATGCACCGCGCGCGCGAATCAGAAGGCGGCGAGGCAACGCTGATCGCGGTGATCATCGCGGGGTGAGGCTGTCCCGAGGCGGAAATGACTTGACCGTCGGGCAATCGACGGCGTGCACGTCGACGGAATCGGACGCATGGTGCGGTCCATTCGTGTCCCACCACATCTCTCGCGCGACGCGCTGGTGCTCCAACCTGATGCGCAGCTGAAAGTCTTCGCCGCTGTCGATGCCGCTGAACTTCACCCGCGCTGAATCTCCCACTCGCTTCCACGACCAGTAGTGATCGGGTGCCGTCGACGGCGCGACTGCCTCGCTAAACCCAACTCGGCCGTCGGCATCGAGGCGAATGTAAAAGTGATTTCGCGAAAGTACGGCAGTGTCGCTTATCACGAAGCACAGCGGCTCGTCGGACTGCACCGATGCGAACGGTGCAGCCGAGCCGAACGCCAGAAGAGCGGCCGTGAACCACGCGATCGGTGCCATGTCCCTCCGCATCCAGTTTGGAAACAATCCCTTCCCCCTCTCGTACTGTCCAACAGCCGCGGCCCACCGTAACGACTTGCCGCATCTCTCTCCCTCGAGACGCACGCGCGCCGCAATGTTGCACATCGGAGAGAAATGAAGCTCGCGCATCTCGCCCTCCTCGCAGCAGCGCTCCTCCTCGCCACGCCGCTCACCGCGCAGTCCAAGGTCTCCCTCGCATTCCGCGATTCCCTCCCCGCCTGGCTCGCCGCCGCACACGTCCCCGGAATAGCCGTCGCCGTGCTCGAGCACGGCAAAGTCATGTCGACGATCGCCGTCGGCGAGCTGCGCCCCGGCCTCCCGATGACTCCGCGCGCACTGTTCAATGTCGCGTCGCTCACCACACGCATAGTTCTCAGCCATCAAACCGGCTTCCCCAACTGGCGCCGCAAGCTCCCGTCGAAGAAGCTCGGCTGCCTCTTCGACCCCGGCACGACATTCGGCTATTCGGGCGAAGGCTTCGAATATCTGCGCCACGCGCTCGACCATCACTTCAACACGACGCTTCCGCATCTCGCCGACTCGATCCTCTACAAGCCGCTCGGAATGACCGAGACGACGTACGGGTGGAATCCGTCCATGGACACCGCCCGCTTCGCTATTGGTCACGACACCGCCGGCGTCGCGATCAACGAGGGCATGCGCACCACCGATCGGCCGAGCGCCGCGGACTGGCTCGTCGCCACCATCGGCGACTACTCCAAATTTGCCGCGTTCGTGCTCCAGGGCGCCGGCCAATAGTGACAGTCGCGCCTTGCCTTGCGGCGGTGCGAGTGAGAAGCTATTTGCACTATGACGAGCGGACTCCTCCGTCCGGACGCACATTGGAGAATGACCGAGATGACGGGCTCTGATACGCCACGCTCCCGCGCACATCGCAACACCACAGTCCCTACGATGCGCGCCTTCACCCTCGCCGCGATCGTCCTCGTCGTCGCGTGCACGAGCCGCGAGTCCGCATCGTCGAGGGAGAGCGCCGCCTCAGTATCCGGACCGGACTCGCCATCGAAGCTCAGCCACGGTCATCTCCAGCTCACCGGCGATGCCACGGTCGACACGGACTTCGCGGTCGGGCAATGCTCAATAGGCCCCCCAGGCGACGGTCCGCTCAACGGCTATCACATGAGCGCGAAGGCGGGACACGGCACGCTGCAACTGCTCTCGATCGCGGTGAAGAACTACGATCACGATGGCTCCTTCACTCCCGCCGTCGACACGGGGAAGGTCGGGCTCACCGGAAAGCACGGCGTCAGCGGTCCGCTCTCGATGATGATCGGCCGTGAGAACTCGACCGTCCCGCTTCCGGTGATCACGCGCCCCGAGTCGCATCTCACCATCACGATCTCCGAAGGCGGCTCGCGCGGCACCGCCCAATTTTCCGAGCTCACATCGCCGATCGCGATGGAGGACATCGAGATCAGGCGTCACCCGCACACCAAGGGAAAAACCTTCGCCGGCTCGCTCAGCTGGCGCTGTGCGAGCGTCGAACGTGTCGACACGGCTTCCACCGCCGCCGCGAAGGGAATGCTGAAGGGGCTCACCCCGGTTCACTGAGGGCACTGGGCGCTCGCGACGCTGCCCCCGCGCCAGCGTAGCCAGCCGCGCGACATCCTCCGCGCCGTCGATGTCCATCTCCGCATTGGGCATCGGCACGCTCCGCACCTCGTCGATTCGCCCCCGAAGCCAGCTCCGGGCGCCGGCATCGCCGCCGAGCTCCAACAGCGACTCGATCGCGATCGAGGTCGAGCGGATAGCCGAGGCGCAGCGCTTTACGGCGAGGCTGGCGGTGGAGCGAAGTGAGTCGAAGCAGCTCCCGAGCTAGAGGGGCTCGAGCCTAGCAGCATTGTCCGCTCGCGAGCTTCGACCAACATTACGGAGTTCATCATCCGGAGTGTTCGTGCTCGAAGCTCTCAGATTACGCCCACTGTTTCTCGCGCTGTCGCTCGCGCTCTGCGCGCTGCTCGTCGCGCCGAAGTCCATGAGCGCGCAGGGGCGCCGAACCACTCCCCCGCGAACCGACTCGAGCACGCGGCGACGCCCGATTCCGGGCGCGGTGATCGTTCCGCCGGCGTTCGCGCGCGCGATCGCGAATGGCACGCGCACGCGGACGGGCGAGCCGGGGCTGCGCTATTGGGCGCAGCACGCGAGCTACGCAATCGACGCGGTGATCGATCCCGCGACCAACACGCTCACGGGTACGGAGCGCGTGCTCTACATCAACAATTCGCCAGACACGCTGGCGAAGCTCGCGGTCTATCTGCGCCAGAACGTCTTTCGCGCGGAGAGCCCACGCCGCGATGTCGCACCGCTCACGAATGGCGTCACGCTGGCGCGCGTTGTTGCGAATGGTTCCACGCTCGTCGAACTATCCTCGGATGATGATGCTCCGGCTCCCTCGCCGCGCCGCGCCGGCTATGAGGTGGACGGCACCGTGATGTGGCTTACGCTTCCCTCCCCGCTCCTGCCGCACCACAGTGCTTCGCTCGAATTCGCCTGGTCGTTCATCCCGCCGCTCACACCCTCCGACGGCCGCGAGGGGCGCGACGATCATCTCTATCTCTTCGGCTACTGGTATCCGCAGGTCGCTGTGTACGATGACGTGAACGGCTGGATGGCCGATCCGTATCTGCTCGAGGCCGAGTTCTACATGGATCAGGCGGACTACGATGTGCGGATCACGGCGCCTCGGGGGTGGGTGGTGGGAGCGACGGGATCGTTGCAGAACGGGTCCGAGATTCTGAGCGACGATGCGCGCGCGAAGCTCGCACGCGCACGCAGCACGGGCGCCGTGGTTGCGATCAGCAGGCCCGCCGATGGCTCAGCCGCGTTCGCGTCACACGCGCCGACGGTCACGTGGCACTTCGAAGCGTCCAATGTGCGCGACTTCGCGTGGGGCACGAGCGATCGCTATGCGTGGGATGCGACGCGCGCCCTCGTCGCGAGCGTCGGCAGCCCGCGAGCCGCGCCGGACACCGTAAATGTGTACTCCTTCTTCCGCCTCGATGCGCGCGCGTCCGCGTGGGCCGCGGGCGGCGCGCGCTACACGCGCGATGCGGTGCAGCAGCTGTCGGCGTATCTGTGGAAGTATCCGTGGCCCACGATGACATCCATGGAGGGCGTGCTCACGAGCGGCGGCATGGAGTATCCGCGACTCACCTTCATGCAGCCGTGGGCTGACACGCTCTCCCTCGCGGGCGATCTGATGCACGAGACGGGGCATATGTGGTTCCCGATGCAGGTGGGC
>PLMM01000133.1 GCA_003142495.1 Gemmatimonadota bacterium
CACGATGAAGATGTCGCTTCGAGGATTTGCCGTCGCTGCATTTGTCGCCGGAGCTACGCTCACGCCCGTCGCGGCGCGCGCGCAGGCGACGACGCTCACCCCCGATCAACAGGCGCTCCACGAGATCTACAAGGAGCTGATCGAGACGAACACCGAGGACTCGGCGGGCGTCGGCAGCGTGACGAAGGCGGCCGAGCAGATTGCGGCGCGCTTTCGTGCGGCGGGATATCCGGAGTCGGACGTTCATCTGCTCGGCCCCACCGAGGACAAGCACGCGGTGATCGTGCGGCTGCACGGCACGGGCGCGAAGAAGCCGATTCTCCTGCTCGCGCATCTCGATGTCGTGATGGCGCTGCCCACCGACTGGACGACGGATCCGTTCAAGCTCGTCGAGAAAGACGGCTACTTCTACGGACGCGGCTCGATTGACGACAAGGCGATGGCGTCGATCTTCGTCGCCAACATGATCCGCTACAAAAAAGAGGGCTTCGTTCCCGACCGCGATATCATCCTCGCGCTCACGCCGGACGAGGAGAAGTCGGGGCTGCTTGGCGCACAGTGGCTGGCGCTCAATCACAAGGAGCTGATCGACGCCGAGTATGCGCTCAATGAGGGCGGCGGCGGATCGCTCAAGAATGGGAAGCCGTTTCTGCAGGCCGTGCAGGCGACGGAGAAGGCGTTCACGAACTTCACGCTCACCGTGAAGAATCCGGGTGGGCACTCGTCGGTGCCGCGCCCCGACAACGCGATCTATCAGCTGGCGAACGGGCTCGTGCGCTTCGAGCATTTCAAGTTTCCGGTGCAGATCAACGACGTGACGCGCGCGTTCTTCGAGGGAACCGCCAACATCGAGGCGCCTGCGACCGCCGCGGCGATGCGCGCGATCCTGAAAAATCCGAACGACGCTGCAGCCTCGGCGACGCTTTCGAAGGATCCGCGCTACAACTCGATCCTGCGCACGACGTGCGTGGCAACGCGGCTAAGCGGCGGGCACGCGGACAACGCGCTTCCGCAGACGGCTACGGCGCTCATCAACTGTCGCGTCTTCCCGAATGTGCCGATCGACTCGGTCCGCAACACGATCATCAAGGTGCTGGCCGACACCGGCATCGTGGTGTCACCGTCGGAGCAGATGGCGCCGACATCGCCGTCGCCGCTCACGGCCGAGCTGCTGGATCCGGTCAAGACGCTGACGAATCGGATGTTCAACGGCGTGCCGGTGATCCCGTTCATGTCGACGGGCGCGACGGACGGTCGCTATCTGCGCGAGGCGGGGATTCCGACGTACGGCGTGTCGGGACTCTTCCTCGAGCCCACGGATGTACGCGCGCACGGGAAGGACGAGCGCGTGCTGCAGAAGTCGTTGTACGACTCGCAAGCGTTTCTGTACGAGCTTGTGAAGATGTTGTCGACGGAGAAGCCGAAGGTGTAGGGCGGCGGCTGATTTCGGTTGTGCCGCGAAGAGCCGTCCACTCGGCGCAGCTCGGCAATTGCATTCGCCGCTGCGCATCCCCGGCGGCGCGAGTTATGCCGGACGACGTGACTGTTCCGTGGCACCTCGCGCGACTCTCACTCCGACAACCCGAATGTCACGCCCTCTCGATGGAACGGTTGCGCTCGTAACTGGGGCGAGCAGCGGTATTGGCGCGGCGACAGCGCGCGCACTCGCGGCGCAGGGAGCAGCTGTCGCGCTGGTGGCGAGGCGCGCCGACCGGCTCGACCTGCTGGCTCGCGAAATCAACGCCGCCGGTGGACGGACACTCGTGATCGAGACGGACGTCACCGACTCATCGCAGGCGGAGAGCGCGGTGGAGAGAACCGTGCTCGAGTTCGAACGGCTGGACACAGTGATCAACAACGCCGGTGTAATGCTGCTCGGTCCCATCGAGGACGCCCCGCTCGAAGAGTGGGAGCAGATGATCAAGGTGAACGAGCTCGGTGTGCTTTACGTCTCCCATGCCGCGCTGCCACACCTCCTCAAGGCGGCACAAAGCGCCCCACGCCGCGTGGCCGATCTCGTGAACATCAGCTCCGTGGCCGGTCGCGTCGCGCGACGCGGCTCGGGCGTGTACAATCTCACCAAGTTCGGCATCGGCGCGTTCAGCGAGTCGCTGCGGCAGGAGGTGACTGGACGACACGTGCGCGTCTCTCTGGTGGAACCCGGCGCTGTGAACACCGAATTGATGTCCCACGTCCGCTCCGAGGTGCGCGAGCAGGCTGCGCAACGATTCGCGAGCATCGAGCGTCTCGAAGCCGACGATATCGCCGAGGTGATCACGTTCATCGTAACGCGCCCGAGGCGTGTGGCGATCAATGAGGTACTGGTGCGTCCGACCGAACAGGAGCAGTGAGCGACAGACGACGAGAACCTTCCTCAGCCGCTCGCGACATCGGGGCCCGGACTCCGCCGCCGCGCCGCCACGAGAATGCCGATCCCCACGAGATTCGCCGCCACGACCACGAGCGTGATCTTGAACGCGAACACCGCAACGCTCGCGACCTTGATGATCGGGAACACCGAGAGCGCGACGTAGAGCACCGTCATGGCAAGGCCCGACGTCGACGCCACCTTGAGCCACAACGCAGGCCTCGGGGACACGCCTCGCAGGCCGAAGAGCGGGATCGCGAACATCACGACGTACGTCAGCGCGTAGAATATTCCGCTCGCATTGAACAGCAGCTGGAACGCCTCTGCCTGCCCAACGCCGATGAGGCTCAGCAGCGCGATGCCGAACGCGCACACGCCCACGAGCACGATCGAGTTGACCGGCGTGCGATGCGTGGCGTGCAGGCGGCTGAACCAGTCCGGCAGCAGCCGATCCCACCCGGCGACCATCGGCAGGCGCGCGACAGCGGTGAAGGCGACGTTCGTCTGCGCGACGCGCATGGCCAGCGTCATCAGGATCGCGACGGTCGCGAGCTGCGCGGCGATGCCGAAGGGGCCGAAGCCCACGCGCAGCACCTGAGGCAGCGGGCCAACGAGGTCAATGTCGTTCGTCGGGATATATGCGACGACGGTGCTTGTGCCGAGCACGAACATGAGCGCGATAATGGGCGCCGCGATGATCACCGAGCGTCGCACCGACTTCGCAGGCGACTTGGTCTCGCCGGCGAGAATGGCGACGTACTCGAAGCCGCCAAGCGCGCCAAAGCCCATCTTGCCGAGGATGTTGAGGTTGAAGAGGGAGAACGCCGGCACGGACGTGCGCAGCGGGTGGTACTCCTTGAGATGACCGGTGAGAAGGCCGATCACCGGCAGCACGAGGAGCGCGCCGAAGACTATCAGCATCACGATGCCGCCCGCGTTGTGCACCCACTTCCCTACCGAGAGCCCGATGATCGACGCGGCGATCATCAACGACATCAGCACTGCCGACGCCAGCGCCACGAACCATGTGCTCGTGGTCAGCCACGCTGCGCTCGGCCCCAGCGCGTACGAGAGATAGGTCGCGCACTCGAGGCCGATCTCCGATGTGTGCACGATGACATAGAGCCAGAGATTCCACGCGAGCATGAAGCCGACGGTCTCGCTGAAGCCGAGCTTCGCCCACTGATACAGGCCGCCCTCGAGTGGTATCAGCCGGCTCAGATACATCACGACGACGGCGGACGGCAGATAGAAGAGCACGATCGCGAGCAGCCAGAAGACAACGTGCGACGGCCCGAGCTTGCCGGCGACGCCGATCCACGCGAGCCCGACGATGAAGAGGATCTGCGTGAGCACGAGGTCGCGCACGCCGAGCTCCTTCCTGAGCGACGCGCTGTGCGACTCGACTCGCGCCTCCGCGCGCGCGAGCCGTGCCGACGACTCCGTCACGGGTGCACTTCGCCGAGGAGCGCCCAGTAGCGCGCCCACGCCTCGAGTCCCTCGTGCAGGCGATGCACGCGGAAGAACTCGTTCGGCGCGTGATAGTCCTCGTCGGCGGTGGAGAAGGAAAAGAAAACGGTGTCCAATCCCATGTGCCGCTGAAAGAGCTCGGCGATCGGCACCGTGCCGCCCATGCGAACGATCAGCGGGCGCACGCCGTACACCGCGCGGAGAGCGGCGCTCGCGGCCTCGAGCGCGAAGTGATCGGTGGCGATGCTCGCAGCGCGTGCACCATGATCGCTCGCGGTGATCGAGAGCCGCGTTCCCGCGGGCACGTGCGCCTCGAGATGACGCGAGACGAGCGCGACGATCTCTTCTGGATCCTGATCCGGCACGAGGCGACAGGTGATCTTCGCGTGCGCCTCGCTCGGCGTGACCGTCTTCGATCCAGGCCCTTCGTAGCCTCCCCACATCCCGTTCACCTCGACGGTGGGGCGCGTCCACTGCCGCTCGAGCGTGGTATAACCCGCCTCCCCGAACGTTGCCTGCGCGCCCACCTGCGCGAGATACGCGGCCTCGTCGAAGGGGAGCGCGGCGATATCCGCGCGCTCCGTCTGCGTGAGCTCGCGCACGCGGCCGTAAAAGCCGGCGACCGCGACGCGGCCGTTCTCGTCATGGAGCGACGCTATCAATCGAGCCATCGCATGCAGCGGATTCGCGACGCCGCCGCCGTGGCGCCCCGAATGCAAATCCTTCCCGGCGCCGGTGAGCGTGAGCTCGAGCCCCGCAAGACCGCGGCTCGCGACGGTGAGCGAGGGCTCGTTGATGCGCCACATCGCGCCGTCCGCGGAGATCACGACATCTGCCGCGAGGAGCGCCTTGTTATCCCGAATGAAGTCGTCGAGGCTCGGGCTGCCGATTTCCTCTTCGCCTTCGAACATGAACTTCACGTTGATCGGCAACGCGCGCGTGACATCGAAGAACGACCGCGCGACCTCGATCGGGATCAGCATCGGGCCCTTGTCGTCGGACACGCCGCGCGCGAAGAGGCGGCCGTCGCGCACGGTGGGAGTGAAGGGCGCGCTCGTCCACTTCTCCAGCGGATCGGCCGGCTGCACATCGTAGTGCCCGTACACGAGCACCGTGAGCTTCCCAAGTGCGCCGAGCCACTCGCCGTACACCACGGGATTCCCGGGCGTCTCGATCGTGCGCACGGTGAGCGGTTCGGCGGCCGCGAGCGCATCGGCTACCCACCGCGCGGCCACGCGCATGTCGGCTGCGTGCGCAGGATCGGTGCTCACGCTCGGAATTGATGCGAAGTCGATCAGCTCCGCGAGAATCCCATCGTGACGCGCCGCGAGATGCAACACGATTCGCTCGATCGACGTCACTTCCCGCCGTCGATCGAGAGCACCTGGCCCGTGATCCACCCGGCGCCCTCCGACGCGAAGAAGAGCACGCCGTACGCGATGTCCGCGGGCGACCCGAGTCGCTTGAGCGCGATCTCGTCGATGAGCGCGCGCTGCCCCTCCGCGCCGTACGTCTCCCACTGGCGCTCCGTCGACGCGTTGGAGCGCACGAATCCCGGCGCGATGTTGTTCACCGTGATCCCCCAGGGTCCAAGCTCGTGCGCGAGCTGGCGCGTGAGCCCGATCTGCGCCGCCTTCGCCGACGCATATGCCTGAATCCCGGTGAGGCTCACGCCCAGCCCCGCCCTGCTCGAGATGTTGATGATGCGACCGCCGCGCGCCGTCTTCATCCCGGGCGCGACCGCCTGCGACATGTAGAACGCGCCACTGACGTTGACGTCGAAGATGCTCTGCCACTGCTCGGCCGTCACATTCTCGAGCGGCTGGCCCGCCTGTCCGAGCACGCCGCCGGCGTTGTTCACCAGAATGTCCACTCGCCCCGATCCCGCACACGCCTCGGCCACGAACGCACTTACCGCGAGCTTGTCGCGCACGTCCACCACCCGGGTGGTGCACAAGCCGCCGGCCGCGACGCAGATGCGCTGCGTCTCGCGCAGCTCATCGTCGAGAATGTCACACGCCCAGACGCGCGCGCCCTTCTGCGTGAACGCATCCGCGATCGCGCGACCAAATCCGTGCGCGGCGCCGGTCACGATCGCGGTCGTGCCCAGAAATTCGAGCGTCATCTGACCGCCGTGTGACTGGGTGACGAGGCGAGTGCGTCGAGCGTGCTCAGGGAGAGCTCGCGCGTGCCGTTCTCTATTTCGTGAATGAGCTCGACGAGGCGTGTGGTGAGCGGCGTCGCGATGCCTGCCTCCGCACCGAGCGCCACGATGATCCCGAGCTGCGCATCCACCTCGGTGCGGCGCTTGCGCACGGCGAGATCGCGCCAGATGCCGCTGTGCGTCTTTGTCGAGCGGCGATTGTGCGCGACGAGATCGTCGAGCGAGCGCGCGGCGGCGCCTGCGGGCGCATTCGGCAAGTACGAGCGCGGATCGAAGCCGTCGAAGCCCTCGGGCGAAATACCACGAGCCTCGGCCACCGCGAGAATCTCTCGCGCCAGCGCGATGAAGAGCTCGCGATACCTGGGGCTGGCGAGTGCGTCGGCGATCGACTCGTTGGTGAGCGCGGTCGCGAACAGCATCGCGCCGTACGCCTCCTTGCCCCAGAGATAGCCCCAGATGTTCGGCGTGACGATCGCGCGCGCGTCGAGCGCTGCCCATGCATCCCGAATCGCCGTCGCGCGCGGCGTGATGCGACCATCGATCTCGCCAACGACCACCGCGCCGCGGCCGCCGTGGTGGATCACCCCCGGCTCCGCGTAGTCCGCACCGAAGTTCACAAACGCGCCCACCGTTCTCTCGCTGCCCACCACGCGAGCGATCTCGAGCTCGTTGAGACCGTTCTGCGCCGAGACGACGCAGCCGTCGGCGCTCAAATGCGGGAGCAGCGCGCGCGTCGCGGACTCCGTGTGATGCGCCTTCGTCGCGAGCACGATCGTGCTCCACTCGCCACGTAATGCATCGGGCGTGAACGCGGGCGCACGCACCGTGAGCTCCTCTATTGGGCCCATGATGCGTAGCCCATCGCGATCGATGACGGCCACGTGCTCGGCCACGTTATCGACGAAGGTGACGTCGTGGCCCGCGCGCGCGAGATAGGCGCCGAGCGTGCCCCCGATTGCGCCGGCTCCCCAGATGAGAGTTCGCATGCTCGTTTGCGCCGCTACGGCGCGTCGCCCCACGAGCCATCGAGCACACTCCGCGTCTCCTCGACCGCCACCTTCCAGATGGCGAGCATGTCCTCGTCCGGCCGCTGGTGCAGCCCGCCAAAGTTGCCGTCGCCGAGGTAGTCGCGGAGGGCGGCGGGATCGAGGGCGCGCACTCGCTCGAGATCCACCATCGCGCGCTGCGCGGCCGGAAGCTCGACATTCGGTAGTCGCGTCCACGGGAAGTTCTCCATCCACGAGCCGTGCGAGGCGACGCTGTCGATCGACTGCACCTTGGCCCACGTGAGCGGCGCGTTCCACCAGTTGTAGAAGATCACCTTGCACTTAGCATGATCCGCGGCCCACTCCTGCACGTATTGTTGCACTGCGCCGTTACCGCCGTGTCCGTTGACGATGAGGATGCGACGGAAGCCGCTGTGCGCCATGCTGTCGAGAATGTCGCGTACGACGTGCAGGTGCGTCTCAACGCGAAGCGAGATCGACCCCGGATACGCGCGGAAGTACGGCGTCACGCCGTACGCGAGCACGGGAAACACCGGAACGCCGAGCGGCTCTGCAGCCTCGGCGGCGACACGCTCGGGGAGAATGCAGTCCACGGTGAGGCGCAGATGGCTGTGCTGTTCGGTGCTGCCGAGCGGAAGGATGGCGCGGTCGTCGCGACCGAGGTAGTCCTCCACCTGCATCCAGTTCATGTCGCCAATGCGCACGGTGATTCTCGCTCCGTTGTCGGATCTCGCGACAACATACGCGCTCGCGAGGTCCGGGGGCAGGATGGCGCGCGACGACGGGTGCGCTGGCGCTCCCCGATTGCCGGGCGCAATATGCGATGGTCGAACGCATCGCTCACTCCCTCGCCAGCGCCGAGCTTTCCATCATGATGAGTTACCGCCTGGCGCGCTCGAGTCGCGCGCGTGCGTGTTTCGCGATCCTCGCCCTTGGCTGCGTGGCGGCACGCGCTCCCCGAGCGAGCACACCGTCGCTCGCCGGCGACTGGGATGTCTACCTCGCGCGAGGGTCGGTGGCGCGCCCCGGCTTCGAAGGGTGGCGGCGCATGGGCTACGCGCACTTCGGCGCGAACGACTCGGGGCTGGCGGGGTCGATCAACCGGCGAACCGGGGAGCCAATTCTGGCGGTCACGCACGTGGACGTCAAGGCTGACTCAGTGATGCTGCGCGGCGCGGGGAACCAGGCCATCGACGCGAGCTGGCACGGCGACACGCTCGCGGGGGTGATGCTGGCGGATGGCAAGCCAGCGGGGCAGCGCATTCGTCTGGTGCAGAGGAGTACGCCGTTCGTGGCAGAGCAGAACTATCTGTTGTGGCCTGGTGCAGTGTCGGACTCACAGTACGCGGTTACCGAGGACACGCTCGTGTTCATGCGCACACGCGATGGGGCGAAGCTCGCGAGCTTCATCGCGCGCCCCGTGGGAAAAGGACCGTTCGGCGTCTCGCTGCAGCGCACGCCGTACACGCGCATTCTGCATCCGGCCGGTGAGTACTGGGCATCGCGCGGCTACATCTTCGTCGCGCAGCACGTGCGCGGGCGCGATGTCTCGGACGGCAACGATTTCGGCGACTACGACACCGACGTGCGCGACGGATACGATGCCGTCGAGTGGGCGGCGAAGCTTCCCGGTGCCAATGGGCGCGTGGGGCTTATCGGGCACTCGGACGAGGGACGGCTCGCGTGGTACGCCGCGGTGAGCGCGCCGCCGCATCTCGCGGCGATGGCTCCGTCCGCAGCGACCAGCGATCCGTGGCGCATCGTGCCGTACGAGGACATGGTCTTCTCGCCGATCAACGTCGACTGGGTGTGTCTCATGCGCGCGCGCACGCTGCAGAACACGAACGAGCTCGACATCAGCACCGAGCTTGGTACTCTGCCGCTGAGCGATCTCCCGCAGCGGCTCGGCTGCGGCGACGTCGCGCTGTGGGACAGGTGGCTCGCGCATCCCACGCTCGACGCGTATTGGCGCGCGCATGCGGTGACGACGAACATCGCGAAGGTGAGGGCGCCGGTGCTGCAGATCGCCGGGTGGTACGACGACTCGCGCGGGCCGATCGACTACACCAATGCGCTGCTCGCGGTGCCGGGACATCCGTTCGTGCGGCTCGTGATGGGCCCCGGCGCGCACAAGGGCGTCGACTACGTGGCGGGCGAGTTCGGCCCGCAGTCGCGCGTGGAGACTCGGCGCCTCCAGCTTCGCTGGTTCGATCACTACCTGCTAGGCAAGGACAACGGCGTCGACCGAGAGCCACCATTCGACGACTTTGTGTTCGGCGACAACACGTGGCGCAAGGAGGCGGCGTGGCCGCTCGCGCGCGCGGTGCCGACCAACTGGTATTTCTCCTCGGGCGGCAAGGCGAACACGAGCGGCGGAGATGGCGTGATCGACACGATCGCGCCGAGTGGCGCGGCGGCTGACACCTTCACGTACGACCCCGCGAAGCCGACGCCTTTCCTGATCGACTCGCGCGAGCTCGAGACGTCGCTCAATGAGGATTACACGGCGCTCAATGCGTCACGGCACGACGCGTTGGTATTCACGTCCAAGCCACTCACGAAACCCATCGAGGTGACCGGCCAGATGTCGGCGACGCTCTGGGCGGCGACAGATGCGCACGACACCGACTGGATCGTGATGCTGCTCGACGTCTTTCCCGACGGACATGCGCAGCGCGTGCAGGATGGGATCGTGCGCGCGCGCTTCCGAAAGGGCTATGAGAAGGAGGTGCCGCTCGTGCTCGGAAGCGTGGAGAAGTACGACATCGATCTTTGGTTCACATCTCGCGTGTTCGAGCCCGGCCACAGACTCAGAGTGACTGTGTCGTCGGCATTGTTTCCGAAGTACGATCGCAACTTGAATACGGGCGGGAACAACGAACGCGACAGCACTTTCGTGGTCGCGCATCAGCGGCTCGTGCACGATGCGACGCATCCGTCGCACGTGATGCTGCCGATAGTGCCGCGCTAGAGCCACCGACCGCGCATCAGCGCTCTGCGCGCCGATCGGCCACGCCCCAGCGAATTCGTGCTACTCGTCGAATTCGCCTCGTGGCCGGTCACCCGCGAGTAGCCCGTCGATCATTCCGTCGTCTTGCCGTCGAAGTGCTCAGTGTCCGCCTCGGCGTCGGCGCGAGTGCGATGGACGACGCCGTCCCGATGATTCGGCGGCGAATAGATCGTATACAGCTTCATAGGAACGGTGCCGGTGTTGACGATGTTGTGATTCGTTCCGGCTGGTACGAGCACCGCGAAGCCGGGCTTGATCGCCGAGCGAACGCCGTCGAGCACCGCCTCCCCCGTTCCTTCCTCTACGCGAAAAAACTGGTCGAGATGATGCACTTCCGCACCAATCTCCTCCTTGGGTTTCAACGCCATGACGACGAGCTGGCAGTTCTT
>PLMM01000369.1 GCA_003142495.1 Gemmatimonadota bacterium
CCGAACAACAGGAACGGGCGGAGATCGATGTGCCGCCCCTCGAGATGATCGTTGGCCCAGCACGGCGAGCGCGAGAGCGCGAGGGTCGGCTGCGCTACGAAGCTGCGCGGATCGGCCCTCACGCGCTCCGCGTAAAGATCGCGATCCGCCTGCGACGCGTGCGGTCCGATCAACATGCCGTAGCCACCGCTCTCGTTCACCGACTTCACGACGAGCTTGTCGATGTTCGCGATGATATAGTCGAGCTCCTTCGGCCGCGTCGGCAGAAAGGTCGGCACGTTCGCGATGATCGGCTCTTCGCCAAGATAATACTTGATGATCTGGGGCACGTACGCGTAGATCGCCTTGTCGTCGGCGACACCGGTGCCGATCGCGTTCGCCAGGCTCACGCGCCCGAGACGGTACGCCGCAACGAGCCCCGGCACGCCGAGCAGCGAGTCGCGGCGAAAGGTGAGCGGGTCGAGGAAGTCATCGTCGACACGGCGATAGATGACATCGACGCGCTTGCGCCCCTCCGTGGTGCGCATGAACACGCTCGCATCGTCGACGAAGAGGTCGGAGCCCTGCACGAGCTCCACGCCCATGGCCTTCGCGAGAAAGGCGTGCTCGAAGTACGCGGAGTTGTACGCGCCAGGCGTGAGCAGCACGACCACCGGATCGTCCGCCGTGGGCGGCGCGATCGCGCGCAGCACGTCGAGCAGATCCTGCGGATACCCTTCCACCGGCCGTACATCATAATCCTGAAAGAGCTGCGGCCACGTGCGCTTGAGCACGCGCCGATTCTCGACCACGTACGACACACCCGACGGCGTGCGCAGATTGTCTTCCAGCACCATCAGCTCACCACTGCCATCGCGCACGAGATCGCTGCCGACGATGTGCGTGTACACGCCGAGCGGAACGTCGACCTGGCGGAACTCGCGACGGTAGCCGCGCGCGCCGAGCACGAGCTCGGGCGGGATCACGCCCGAGCGCAGGATGCGCTGGTCGTGATACACATCGTGCAAAAAGAGATTGAGCGCGCGCACGCGCTGCTCGAGCCCACGCTCGATCTTCGTCCACTCATCCGCCTGGATGATCCGCGGAATGAGATCAAAGGGCATGATCTTCTCCACGCCCTCCGCGCCCTGATTCACCGCGAAGGTGATTCCGCGCACCCTGAACGACAGCTCCGCCGCGCGCTGACGTCGCGCAACGTCGGCGGAGCTCAGCGTCGCAAGGCGGCGCGCGAGCGTTGCGTAGTGCGGGCGCACAACGCCCGGCGCCTCGAACATCTCGTCCCAGAAAACGCCGGGATCGTAGTCGGGGACGACGCGCTCGGGCGCGGTGGCAGTCATTCGGGCACCATCTGCGCGTCGACGACCCAGGCGTCCTTCTTCGGCGCGAGCCGGCTCCCCGCAATTCCCGTGTACGATCCCGACGTCGGCGCGACGTCGGCGTAGTCGCGGCCGACCGCGACGGTGATGTAGCTCATCCCCGGGAAGCGCTTGTGCGTCGGGTCGTACGCCATCGCGATCAGTCGCGCGGGATTCGCGGGATCGGGGAGAATCGCCTCGAACCACGCGTGCGGCGCGCCCTCGCCGAGCACATGGCCGGAGACATAGCGCGCGGGAACGCCGAGTGTGCGCAGCACGGCGATCGCGATGTGCGCGTAGTCCTGACAGACGCCGCCGCCGAGGTGGAGCGCCATTGCGGCCGGCGTCTGCACGCCGGTCTGGCCGTGCTGGTACTTGATCGCCCTGCTCGTCCACTCGCCCGCGAGAATCGCGAGCATCCACTGCCTGAGCCCGTGCGAGTTGAGCGGCACGATCGCCTCGGGCACCGGCGCGTGCGGGAGCGCGGCGAGGAGCGCGGCGCCGGCCTCGCGAATGCGATCGTTCGGCGCAGTGAGCGCGGTGGGCGCGAGGAAGGTGTCGACGGTCGCATTCGCGTGCAGCTGCTGCGCCACCGGCGGCGCCAGGCGATCCACCTCGAACTCCACCGAGAAGCGCACGGACTCCGACACGCGCGACGCGTGCACGCGACAGGCCCAGTTGCCGAAGCGGTCGGTCTCCCACGCCGTCACGACATCATCGGCACCCTCTACCGAGAGCTCGTGCGACACGAGCTGCTGATCGCCGTACGTCACGGGCGGCACCATGATCAGGCGCTGCCTGATGTCGGTGACCGACGCGGTGTAGGAGTAGCGATACTCCTGCTGCACGTGATGACGCACGCGCGCGACGTCGCGCCAATCCGACGGAAGGGCAATCTTCGGACGGGCCTGCAGGACGGCATCGGCCGTCACCGCGCGCCGCTCTCCGCTCCCGAGACGCTGAGACCCGGAGGAGGAGGCACGAGACCATCGTCGGCGAGCTCAGGGTGCACCTCGTCCGCCCACACGGTCATGCGCTCGAGGCGGAGCGCACCGTACGATGTGGTCATTGCAACGTCCGCGGCGTCGCGGCCGTAGCCGATCACGACGCGGCCGATGCGCGGCACGTTGTGGCGTGCGTCAAAGGTGAACCAGCGCCCGCCAAGGAACGCCTCGAACCAGGCGTGAAAGTCCATCGCCCCTTCTACCACGCCAACAGCGATGTCAGGGAGATAACCGAAGGTGTAGCGCGCGGGGATGTTGAGCGCGCGACAAAAGGCGACCGCGAGCAGCGCGAAGTCGCGACAGACGCCGACTCGCCGCTGGTAGACGATGTTTGCCGTGACGTCGGGCGAGCTGCTCCCGCCTTTGTACGAGATATTGGCGTGGATCCAGTCACACACGGCCTGCACCCGCTCCCAGCTCTGCGGCGTATTCCCGAACAGCTGCCACGCGTCGTTCGACAGAATGTCCGACTCCACATACCTGCTCGGCAGCGTGAACTGCAGCGCCTCGTCAGGGAGCTCGGCCACTGGCGTGAGCGGCGTGCCTGGATGCGTGGGATCCGGCTCATCGTCAACGTCGACGACGGCGTCGTAGCGAAGGGTGGTGATCCCCTCGGGGACGGTGAGCCGCCAGCAAGTGTTGCCGAAGGTGTCGTGGTACTCGCGGATGGCGAGTGCGGGATCGACCCAGCGCGACTCGTACACCGTGCGATGCGTGCCATCGGAGCGCGCGCGCACCAGCATTACGGCCGGAACTGTCGACAGCGCCTCGTATTGGAATTCACAGCCGACCCGCACCCGCATGACGTTGCCTCCGAAGGCTGTTCTCGTGTCGACGTGCGATCGTTCAAGGCCGGCGGACGCGTCTTGCAGAGAATAGCGCCGAAGGGGTTGCCTTCAACACTAACCAATTGGGCAGGATTCGCGCGCATGCGGCGGCCACCGCGCTCTTAGTGCGCGTCGACCGGCCCGCTCATCGCCGTCGGCTTCCGCAGCACCAGCACCGCAGGCGCCACGCAGAGGAAACAGAGGAGAATCAGCAGCCACGAGTCGTTGTACGCGAGCATCGAGGCCTGCTTCTGCAGCGTGAGATCGAGCAGCGCGTATGCCGTCTGCTGCGCCTGGAGAATCGAGCTGCCGTGCGCCACGAGATTTGCGACCGTCCCCGCGTAGCGCTGATCGAAGGCCGGGTTTCCGGCAAAGAAGTTCGTGGCGAGATCGGCGCGGTGATACTGCACGTGCCTCGTGAGATACGTGCTCAGCACCGCGATTCCGAACGATCCGCCCAGTTGGCGCGAGAGATTGATCAACCCCGATGCCTGCTGCGCCTCGCTCGACTTCAAGCTGCCGAACGCCGCGTTGTTGATCGGCGTGAAGAGCAGTCCCATCGCCGCGCCGCGAACGATCAGCGCAATGCGCGCGTCGCCCTCGCCGGCAGCGGTAGTGAGGTGGCCGAGGATCCACATCGAGACGCTGAAGGCGACGACGCCGGCGATGATGAGATAGCGCGCGTCGACGAGCGGCGTCCTGCCGCTGAGCAGCTTGCCGCACACCACCGCCATCACGGCGGTCGCGAGTCCGCCGGGAAGCATCGTGAGTCCGGTCTCCGTCGGCGTGAAGCCGAGCACTCCCTGCGTGAAGAGCGGAAAGAGAAAGGTGCCGCCGTACAAACCGAAGCCGAGCACCACAAACAGGAAGATCGACGCCGAGAGATCGCGATTGTGCAGCACGCGGAAGTTGATGACTGGATGCTTGTTGCGCGGCGTGAGCTCCCACCAGACCATCGTGACCAGACAGATCGCCGAGACGAGCGACAGCTGCAGGATGAAATCGTCGGCGAACCAGTCGTTGCGATTCCCTTCTTCGAGCACGTACTGGAGCGAGCCGATGCCGACGATGAGGAGCGCGATGCCGAGCCAGTCGACCGGATCGATGCGGCGCGCGCCCTCAGGATCCTTGAGAAACGACGTCACGAGAAACGTCGACAGAATTCCGATCGGGATGTTGATGAAGAAGCACCAGTTCCACGTGTAGTTGTCGGTAATCCATCCACCGAGTGTGGGACCGAGTGTCGGCGCGACGATGATGCCGAGCAGGAAGATGGCCTGCACCATTCCCTGTTGCTCGCGAGGAAAGATCTGTCGGATCGTCGCCTGCGCGGTGGAGAGAAGCGCTGCGCCACCCGCACCCTGCAGCAGTCGCCAGACCACGAGCTCGCTCAGGCTGTGCGAGGTGCCGCACAGGAACGAAGCGACGATGAAGAGCAGGATCGAGAAGGTGAGGTAGTTGCGACGACCGAAGCGCTCCGTGAAGAACGCAGTCATCGGGAGCACGACGACGTTAGCGAGGATGTACGAGGTGCTCACCCATGCGATCTCCTCGGTCGTCGCGCCGAGATTTCCCGCCATCTGCGGGAGCGAGACGTTGATGATCGTGGTGTCGAGCACTTCCATCATGGCGGCCGTGATGAGGCCGAGGAGGATGAGCCAGCGATAGGGGACGCCTTGGTCGCTGTTGTCTACGGGAGCGGGAGCAAGCTGTGAGGCCACGTCGTCCGAATCGAAGAGGGTTGTGGGGGTCAACGCGCGGAGGGCGGCCGTAAGTTCCTGACCGGCCAGTACTGCGGCACAAAGACTCCGCCGGACTCTCGCCCTCCGCCAGCGGCTCTTCACCCCCCGATGGTGGTCGCCGGCCGCCCAGAGGTTCACTCCCGCCAGACAGGTGCATAACGTCCCCCCGTGCGCAAAATCTTCGTAGCTCTCGTCGCGTTGGCCGGTGCCGTCGTCCCAGCCGCGCGAGCCCAGTGTCGCCCCGGCCCCAACAGCAACGAGGCCAAGCTCCTGGCATTCTACTCGGTGCCGATCACCTTCTCGGCGCTCGACGCGCCGAATCACGAATCGGCGTGGCACATCGAGATCCAGGCGGAGGTCTCCCCGGTGCCAACGCCGGACCCGTCGATCGAGCATGCGAGCGAATGCTTCGTGGCGAGCGCCAAGCAGCACTCACGGCTCACGAGCGTCTTCGCCCGGCCGCGGGTGCTCGTCACCCTCCCGCTCGGCCTCGCGATCGAGGCGAGCTACATCCCGCCCGTGCGGGTCGGCGACGCGCTTCCGAATCTCGGGAGCGCGGCGCTCTCCGAGACGGTGCCCCTCGCGGGATTCGGCCCCTTCGGCTCGAGCGCGGTCATGGTGCGCGCCGACGGCACGATCGGCCACGTGCGCGGCCCGATCACCTGCGCGCAGTCCTCGCTCCAGCAAAGCGAGCCTGACAGTGCGTGCTACGGCGATCGTCCCTCGAACGACACCTTCTCGCCGACAATGTTCGGGATCGAGGGCGTGTACGGCGTGAAGAGCCGCGGCGGGCGCTTCGAGTTCTTCGCGGGCACGGGAATGACGTGGCTGCGTCCCCGATTCGAGGTCGGCTTCACGAATCTCGACGGTGTGCTCGACAACACGCGCGTCGAGGTCAACCTCGAGCGCTGGTCGGTGCTCGGTGGCGCGACCCTCAACCTCCCGGCGCGATTTGCGCTCACCACTGAGGTCTATTCCGTACCGAAGGACGTCACGACCTGGCGGCTGGCCGCCAGCTATCGGCTCCACTAATGGACGCGCCGTGGCCGGTCGTCCGGCGCTTGGGATGGGTGCGCACGTCGGAGCTGGGGCTGGGCGCGATCTTCGTGGCGGCGGGGGTCGTGAAGGCCGCCGGCTTTCCCTTCATGGTCGAGCTGTTCGCGAGCCTGGGCTTCGGCCAGTGGCTGCGCTACGTGACGGCGCTGGTCGAGCTGACCGGCGGCGCGCTGCTGCTCAGCGGGCGGCTGCAGTATCTCGCGGCGCTGGCGCTCGCCGTGATCATGGTGGGCGCAACCGATGCGAGCGTCGTGGTTTTCGATCGCTCGCCGATTCCGCCGTTCCTCACACTGATCGCGCTGCTCGTGGTCGCATGGATGCGGCGCCCTTCCGGTGAGAGCGCTCGAAGGCAATGATGTTGCCCATGGAAATGGCACGACCGGCGATCGAGGTTCAGCGCGAGCGCGCGGAGCGGCTGCTCAACGGCGTGCGCGCCGCGGTGCTGCTGTCGCTCGCGCTGACGGCGCTGCTCTATGGCCCGCACATTCCAGTGACTGTGCAGCGGGCGAACTGGGCGGTGCTGATTCCGACGCTCGCGTGGTCGCTCGCGCAGTTCTGGCTCGACGAGCATCGCCATTTGCGCGACAAGCCCCTGCCGCAGTGGGTCGCGATCGTGAATCCGCTCGTCGACATCACGGCCGTGACGGCGATCCTCGCGGGGTACAGCTTTGCGGAGCCGAGCGCGCTGGCGCTCAAGTCGCCGATCTTCCTTGCGTACTTCGTGATTCTCGCCGCGCGCCCGATCGCGTCGTCGACGCGCAAGGCGGCCGCGGCGGCGACGCTCGTGGTGGTGGAATACGGCGTGCTCGTGTCCGTGCTGCTGCTGAGCGGACGCGTGCCGATGACGGACAGCCCGATCATCGCGAGCGGGAGTGCGGCGGTGTCCTTCCTCGACGAGGGCGCGAAGCTGCTGCTCCTCGTCGTCGCCGGGGCGATCGCGACGTACGCGACGTCGTGGCACGAGCGGCTCGCGGAGACGTACTATCGCGAGTCGCAGGAGCGCGAGGATCTTCGCGTGGCACTCGCCCAGGCGCAGCTGCGAAGCCTGCGGCTACAGCTCAATCCGCACTTTCTCTTCAACACGATGAACGGCATCGTCGCGCTGATCTCGAGCGACGCGCGATCGGCCGAGCGGATGCTGACCGGGCTAAGCGACTTCCTGCGCCTCTCGTTGCACAACGCGGGCGAACAGGAGGTTCCGATCGAGCGCGAGATTCAGCTACTCGAGCGCTACGTGATGATCCAGCAGCTGCGTTTCCAGGATCGCCTCAAGATCTCGATCTCGATCGATCCCGCGGCCACTCGCGCGCTCGTGCCGAATCTGCTGCTGCAGCCGCTCGCGGAGAATTCGATTCGGCACGGACTGAGCCCGCGCGCGTGCGGTGGGAAGCTGGAGATTCAGGCGCAGCGCGTCGGCGACACGGTGCAGCTGGCGGTGATCGATGACGGCGTGGGGTACGAGCTCTCGGGGCCGAACGAGCTGCCGAAGGGGATTGGCTTGAGCAACATCCGCGAGCAGCTGGAGCGACTGTATGGCGACCTGCATACCTTCGAGGTGACGACCGCGCCCAACGCGGGCTTCGCGGTTCGCATCTCGATTCCGTATCACACTGGAGAGGATCTGTCGTGAGCGCCGCAACGGAGAAGAAGGATCCAGCGCGCATCCGCGCTCTCGTCGTCGACGATGAGCCGCTCGCGCGCGCGCGGATGCGCACGCTGATCGCCGACCATCCGGACCTCGAGATCGTTGGCGAGTGCGGCGAGGGGGCGGACGCGATTCTGGCGATCGAGAAGCACTCACCCGATCTCGTCTTCCTCGACATCCAAATGCCCGAGCTCGACGGCTTCGGCGTGATCGAGGCCGTGGGCCCCGATCGCATGCCGCTCGTGATCTTCGTGACGGCGTACGATGAGTACGCGGTGCAGGCGTTCGAGGTGCACGCTCTCGACTATCTGCTCAAGCCCGTGGAGCGCGAGCGCTTCGCTGCCGCGCTCGTGCGCGCGAAGGCCAAGCTCGCGAGCCCCGAGGCGGCGCGCAGCGACGCGGGTCCCGACAAGCAGCAGCTGCAGGCGCTACTCGAGCATCTCGGGCGGCGGCAGCGTCGCGACCTGCGACTGGCGATCAAGGTGGATGGGCGGCTGCTGCTCATCCGCACGGCGGAGATCGACTGGATCGAGGCGGTGGATAATCACGCGAAGATCCACGTCGGCGCGGACACGCATCTCGTGCGCGACACGCTTACGCGCCTCGAGTCCCGGCTCCCCGCCGCGCGCTTCCTGCGCATTCACCGTTCGACGATCGTGAACACGGAGCGGGTGAAGGAGCTTCAGCCCTGGTTCCAGGGGGACTTCGTGGTGATCCTGCACGACGGCTCCCGCCACACGAGCGGCAGGAGCTATCGTCAGAAGCTGCAGGCGTTCATACGGGATGCGTTGTAGCGGCAACTACTGAACGAGCAGCGAGGCGGTCATCACTGCGTGAATCGCGCAGTGATATTCGTAGCTTCCGGCCACGGTGAAGCCAACCGCTCTGGAGCTGTTCGACGACGCCGGGATGTTCTCGACCGAAGCCCCCGGCGGCTCTGAGTCCCACGTCACGGTGTGCGCGTGCTGATGCATGTGCGGCCAGCATGGTCACACGTTTCCCGCCCGCCACGCCCGTAACCCCGACGCGAAACGGCTCCCGTCACTGTGGCGACGGGAGCCGTTCTCACTACTGCAATGTTTTTTTCCAGCGGCGACGAGCTACTGAACGGTAATCGTGCCGGTCATGTTTGGATGAATCGAGCAGTGATAATGGTAGACGCCCGCGATGGTGAAGTCGCGCGAGACATTCGCGCCTGCCGTGGCGGCGATGTCCGTGACCGCTCCCGGTTGCGCGTCCCACGTTACCGTGTGCGCTGTAGCCTGGAAGTGCCACGTGATGGTTGACGTTCCAGCATCTCTGAGAACGGTGACGGCGGACGGATCGAACGCCAAGCCGGTGGTCGCCGTCACATCGCCCGTCGCCGACGGCGTGATCACCGCGAGCCCCTGCGAGCCCGTGTGCGTGACGCTGCCGATCGTGATCGACGCCGTGATGGTCGAGTTACCGTTCGCTACGCCGGTGACAAGGCCGGTCGTCGCATTGACGGTCGCGACCGTGAGATCCGACGAAGACCACGTCACGCCCGTCGACCCGGGAAAGGTCGCGCCATTCTGGTCCTTCGCGATGGCGGACATCGCGATCGTGCCGCTGACGTCGACGGTGGGCGCTGCCGGGGTGACCGACACGGATGTGAATACCGGCGTTGGGCCGGTCGAATTATCGCTGCTCCCTCCACACGCAAAGATCGCCGCGGCCACACTCCCGGCCGCGATTGTGCGTACAACACTTCGTAGCATGGCCTAGGCTCCCAGAGAAAGGTTCTAAAGTGACATCGTCAGTTTAGGCGCCCTCACCAGCACCGAAAACGCATCGGGGGTGAACCGCCATTCCCCGAGGGCGAGCGTTACCGCCGGCGTTGCTACCGCGTAGCCGGCGATTCGGCCCACGCGCCACCAAGCGCCTTGTACAGCTGCACGCCCGACACGAGCTCCAGCCGTTGCGCCTTCGTCAGTGCGAGCTCGCTCGTAAATAGATTGCGTTCGGCGTCGAGCACTTCGAGATAACTCGAGACGCCATTCTGATAGCGCCGGTTCGCGAGATCGAACGCGCGTCGCAGTGCGTCCACCTGTCGCTGCTGCGCCACCGCCTGATCGCGCGATGCGCGTACACCAACGAACGCATCCTCAGCCTCGCGCCGCGCGACGAGCGTCGCCTGCTCGTAGGCGAAGCGCGCCTGGTCCGAGCGCGCACGCGCGGCGGAGAGCTCGCTGCGCAACGCGCCGCCGCGGAAGAGTGGAATCGAGAGCCCACCGAAGATCTGATAGATCTCGCCGTTCTGCTGGAAGGTGTCGTTGAACTTGTCGCCCTGCCTGCCGTACTGGCTCGACACCGACACCGTTGGCAAGAGCGCCGCCTTCGCAGCGCCAACGCGCGCATTCGCCGCGACGAACGCGTCTTCCGCCTGGCGCACATCGGGGCGGCGCGCGATCAGCTCCGCGGGGAGCTCCGTCGGCAGCACGAACGTACCCAAGACATCGGTAAGCGACTGCCCGCGCGCGACGGGCGCGGGCGAGTGCCCGACCAACACGCTGAGCGCATTCTCCTGCTGCGCGATCTGCCTCTGAAAATCCGCGATGCTCACGGCCGAGTTGTCGACCTCGGACTCGAATTGGCGCACGTCGAGCTCGGAGATGAGCCCCTGCTGATAGCGGCGGAGCGCGAGGTTGAGCGTTTGCTGCCGCGACGCGAGCGTGCGCTGCGAGATCTCGAGATCGAGATCGAGCTCGCGCAGCTGCAGATACCCGGTCGCCACGTCGCTCACGAGCGTGAGCACCACCGAGCGACGTCCCTCTTCGCTCGCGAGGTAATCGGCGCGCGCGGCCTGACTGTTACGCCGAATGCGTCCCCAGAAATCGAGCTCCCACTGCAGATTCGCAGTGACCTGAATGGCATTGAACGCCTCGTTCTGGCCCGGCACGATCACGAGCTTCTCGCGCCCCGCATTCACGACGCCATTGATCTGCGGATAGTACGACGCCTTCGCCACGCCGTACTGCGCGCGGAACTCGGCGATCGTCGCGATGGCGACGCGCACATCGCGGTTGTTGCGCACCGCGGTGTCGATGAGCGCCTGCAGCGCGGGATCCCTGATCAGCGCGACCCAGCTCACGCCGGTGCTCACGTCGAGCGGCCGTGACTCGTAGCTCGCACGCCAGTCGGGGCGGCGAACCGTCGCCGCGCCGGACGGCGTGTCAGCGGGAGCCGTGGTGGGCGGCGCGATGAGATTCTTTCCGTTCGCGAGCGAGTCGAAGAACGAGCGAACCGAATCCTCGGACTTCGACGGCGCACGCCACGTGGGCGCGGTCTCCACCTGCGGGCGCTTGTAGCTCGGACCAACGGCGCAGCCGGCGACGACGAGGAGCGCGAGCAGTCGCGGTGTAACCTTTCGTAGTACACGCATGCTCAGTCGTCCCCCGCCACAGTCGTTGCCGCAACGGGAGTCGCCGCGCCCTTTTTCCTGAACAGTCCACGCTCACTCAACATGCGTATTTCGGCAAAGAACGATGGGATGAAGAAGATGCCGACGGTCGTGGCCACGAGCATTCCGAAGAACACGCCCGTGCCGATCGAGTGTCGGCTCTGTGCGCCGGCGCCGCTCGCGACGAGCAGCGGCACGACGCCGAGGATGAAGGCGAATGACGTCATGAGAATCGGGCGCAGTCGCTCGCGCGCCGCTTCAGTAGCCGCCTCGCGAATCGACAGCCCGTGCGCGCGCAGCTCGTTCGCGAACTCCACGATCAGAATCGCGTTCTTCGCCGCAAGTCCGACGACGACGATCAGTCCGACCTGGAAGTAGACGTCGTTCGGCATGTGACGAATCCAGACGCCGAGCAGCGCGCCGAGGAGTCCGAAGGGCACGCCGAAGAGCACCGCGAAGGGGATCGACCACGACTCGTACAGCGCCGCAAGCACGAGGAAGACCATGATGATGCCCATCGTGAAGACGAGCGTCGCGGTGCCTCCCTGCACTTCCTCGTACGACTGTCCGCTGAATGCGTAGCCCATGCCGAGCGGCGCGTACTTCGTGTCGGCGAGATTCCGCACGGCCTTGAGCAGCTCTCCCGAGCTCTTTCCGGGAGCCGGCGTGCCGTTCACGACCGCCGCAGTAAATCCGTTGAAGCGCGTCACGATGTTCGGCGCGCCCTTGAACTCCGTCGTCACGAGCGACGACACCGGAATCATCTGGCCGGCCGCACTTCGAACGTATAGCCGTCCCACATCTTCCGGACGCTGGCGGAATTGTGGCTGCGCCTCCGCCTGCACGCGGAACGTCTTGCCATAGATGTTGAAGTCGTTGATGTAGAGCGTGGACAACATCGCCTGCTGGGTCTGGAAGAGATCCGTGAGCGAGATGCCGAGCGCCTTCACCTTTTCACGATCGACGTGCACGAAGAGCTGCGGGAAGTTGACGTTGATGTTCGTTGACAGCCCCGCCGCTTCGGGCAGCTTGTTCGCCTCACCGACGAACTGCTGCGCGAGCGCCGCGAATTTCGTGACGTCGTTCACGCTGCGATCCTGCAGATCCATCTCGAGGCCGGCGGTGACGCCGAGCCCGGGAATCTCGGGGAAGTTGAAGCTGAAGACGATCGCGTCCTTGATCTGCGAGAACGCGCCGTTCGCCTTCCCGAGAATCGCATCGAGCTGGGTATCCGGCGTCTTGCGCTTGTCCCAGGGCTCGAGCCCCGCGAACACCGTCGCAGAGCTCGTCTGCGCTGCCCCGCCCTGCAGGAGGCTCAACCCGGTCAGTGCGACCGTGCGCGACACGCCCGGCTGCGCGAGCAGATATTTCTGCACCTGCGCGACGACCGCATCGGTGCGCTGCCGCGACGCCCCCGATGGCAGCTCGATCGCGATCGCGAAGAAGCCCTTGTCCTCGGTCGGGAGAAATCCGCCGGGTACCACGCGCACCAGCACGATCACGAGCGCCACGACCACAGCGAACGCCGTGAACACCGCCTTCGGGCTGCCGAGCATGCGGCCCAACGCACCGAGGTAGCCGTTCCGCGAGCGCTCGAAGTTGCGGTTGAACCAGGCGAACGGGCCGCTCGTGGGCGGGTG
>PLMM01000325.1 GCA_003142495.1 Gemmatimonadota bacterium
TTTTTTTACGCATTCGACTGGCCGCCGCGACCCGCCGCTATTTTGAAGAAAACGGTTTCATTGAAGTGGAAACGCCGTTTCTGGGTAAAAGTACACCAGAGGGCGCGCGCGATTATCTGGTGCCAAGCCGCGTGAGCGCGGGGGAGTTCTACGCGCTGCCGCAGTCGCCACAGCTCTACAAGCAGCTGCTCATGATCTCGGGCTTCGATCGTTACTTCCAGATCGCGCGCTGTTTCCGCGACGAGGATCTGCGCGCGGACCGTCAGCCCGAGTTTAAGCAGATCGACATCGAAGCCTCGTTCATCACCGCGCAGGACATCTACACGCTGGCCGAGGGGCTGATCGCGGCGCTGTGGAAGGAGGCGGGGGTGACGATCCCGATTCCGTTCCCGCGCATGAGCTACGCGGACGCGGTCGAGCGCTATGGCACCGATCGCCCGGATCTGCGCTATGGGCTCGAGCTGTTCGACGCCACAGAGTCATTCCGCGGCGCGGACTTCGGCATCACGAAGGGCGCGATCGAATCCGGTGGGCGCGTGCGCGGGCTGCGCATTCCCGGCGGCGCCGTGCTCTCGAGAAAGCAGGTCGACGATCTCGAGGCGCTGGCGAAGGGCGCCGGAGCGGCGGGAATGCTGCGGCTCAAGCGCGAGAAGGGCGAGCTCACGGGCCCGCCCGCGAAATTTCTCTCGCCGGAGCAGGGCGCGTCGCTTGGAATCTCCGAGGGCGAGCTCTGCCTGCTCGTGGCGGCGCGTGATCGCGTCTCATCGCCCGCGCTCGACCGCGTGCGTCAGGAAGCGGCGCGCGTGCTGAAGCTCGTGCCCGGGAAGACGCTGAGCTTCCTCTGGGTGCTCGATTTCCCGCTCTTCGAAAAGGACGCGACCACGGGTGCGCTCGGCGCCGTGCATCATCCCTTCACGTCGCCACACCCCGACGATGTCGCGCTGCTCGACACGGCGCCCGAGAAAGCGCGCGCCGTCGCGTACGATGTGGTGCTCAACGGCACGGAGCTCGGCGGTGGAAGCATCCGCATCGCCGATCCCGATGTGCAGCGGCGCATGTTCAACCTGCTCGCCATCGACGACGAAACGGCGCAGCAGCGTTTCGGCTTCCTGCTCGAGGGACTTCGCTCGGGCGCACCGCCGCACGGCGGCATCGCCTTCGGCTTCGATCGGATCGCGATGCTGCTCTCGGGCGCGACGTCGCTGCGCGATGTCATCGCCTTCCCGAAAACAACTGCGGCGCGCGCACTGTTCGAGGGTGCTCCGACGCCGGTGGCGGCTGAGGATCTGCGGGATTTACACATCAGACTGGACGACGGAGAGGGAGCGCGATGAGCGACGATCATCTCACCCAGCGCCTGAACGCCGAGGGTGCTGATCTTCTCACGCTGGCGGGAGTCAACGACGCCAACCTCGTTGCGCTCTCGCGCATCACCGGCGTGCGCGTGTCGCTTCGCGGCGACTCGCTCTCGCTCACCGGTCCTGGTGACGCCGTGGAGCGCGCGACGCCGGTTGCGCAGCGCATGCTCGACGCGGCGCGGCAGCGGCTGGAACTGACGCCCGATGACGTGATGCGGCTGAGCGAGGATCACGGCGATCCGGGCGGCAACGGCGGTCCCGCGGGCGAGATGCGTCTCGCGCTGCCGGGAATGCGGCGGATCATTCAGCCGAAGACGTCGGGGCAGGCGGAGTACATGAAGCTGATCGCCGAGAACGACATCGTCGTGGGCATCGGGCCTGCTGGAACCGGAAAGACCTATCTCGCCGTCGCCATGGCGGTTGATGCGCTCGCACGGAAGCGCGTACGGCGGATCGTGCTCGCGCGTCCCGCCGTCGAAGCGGGAGAGAGCCTCGGCTTCCTTCCCGGCGACATGCAGGCGAAGGTCGATCCGTATCTGCGTCCGCTGTACGATGCGCTCGACGACATGATGCCGGCAGAGCGCGTGCAGAAGGCGCTCGAGTCGCGCACGATCGAGATCGCGCCGCTCGCGTACATGCGCGGGCGCACGCTCGCGGACGCGTTCGTGATTCTCGACGAATCGCAGAACGCCACCAACGCGCAGATGAAGATGTTCTTGACGCGACTCGGCGTGAACTCGAAGGCCGTGATCACGGGCGACAAAACGCAGATCGATCTGCCGGGGCGCGAGCAGTCCGGGCTGATCGAGGTGGAGCGCATTCTGAAGGGAATCGAGGGGATCGGGTTCCACTATCTCAGCGAGGCCGACGTCGTCCGTCACCGTTTGGTGCGGGACATCATCAAGGCGTACGCCCGCGACTCGGGAGTGGAGTAGCGCGCGGATGGACGCGCGCCTTCCGCAATCCGGCACGGTGACCGTGGCCCCGGACACGGGGCACGAGCGCTTCGCGCCGCACGCGCCACGGATCGCGCTGCTGCTCGCTGTGGCGCTCGTGACGTATCTGCTCTTTCCGACGAGCGCCGCGGTGGACTCGCCGATCTTCGAGATCGGCTCCGTTGCGACGCAGAACGTCATTGCGCCGTTCGCGTTCGCGGTGCCGAAGTCGAGTGCGGACCTGCGCGACGAGCGCGAGGAGCTTGCGCGCTCCGCGAGGCCGATCTTCATCTACTCGCCTGCGGCGCTCGATTCATCGCAGCAGCAGCTGTCGACGCTCATGCGCGCGATCGGCGCGGCTGCGGACTCCGCAGGGAAGCGCAACGAAGCGGCCGCGGCGACCCACGCGGCGATGGAGCACGGCCTCGCGCTCACGGTTGCGGAGGGCGCATACGTCGCGCGCCCGGATCACCGGCGCGCAATGCAGGATGCCGTGCACCGCGCGTACGCGAAGTGGCTCCCTGAGGGGATCGCGGCATCGGGAGCGCTCGACGATGTGCGGGGCGAGCTGCTCGTGCGCCGCGGCACCGAGGAGCGCAACGAGCTCGCGGATAGCGTGCTCACACTTGGGACATTGCTCAAACGATCGCGGGCACTGCAGCCCGATCCGAATTCGTCGGTCGCCGATGGGCTCTACCTCAAGCTGCTGAGCGGGTTGCTGCACCCCACGATTCTTCCCGACGCGGCGGCAACCGAGCAGCGGCGCGACGATCTGCGCAAGTCGGTGGATCTCAATCGCTACGCGGTGCGCGCGGGTGAGAAGATCGTCGGCGAGCACGAGGTGGTGGGGCGCGCCGAGTTCGACAAAATGCACGCGATGCACGACGCGATGCAGTCGACGGTGGGTGGAGAGCGCGCATTCCGGCGCGTGCTCGGCGGCGTGGCCTACAACGCGCTCGTGCTCGCGATCTTCGGGATCGCGATCCTCGTCTTCCGCCCGGCGCTCTACCGCTCGATGCGGGCGCTCGCGCTCTTCGCTGCGGTGTTCCTGCTCGTGCTCGTCGTGGCGGCAGTGGGCGCGCAGTGGCAGCCGGTGCGTCCGGAGCTCGTCCCCGTCGCGATCGCCGCGATCATCATCAGCATGCTTTTCGACACGCGCATCAGCATGATTGCCGCGATGATTCTCGCGGTGCTCGCGGGCGGGCAGAGCGTCTACCGCGGCACGAACGCGCTCTTCTTGAATCTCGTCGGCGGCGCAGCGGCCGCGCTCAGCATGCGCACGGTGCTGCGCCGCGAGGAAGGCTATCGCTACGTCATCACGATCGGCGCAGCGTACTTCTTTGCGGCCGTCACGCTCGGGCTCACGCTTGGCTGGACGACGCGGCAGATCGGCGTGAGCGCGGGCTTCGGCGTGCTCAACGCGTTCGTATCGGTGGTGCTCGCGATGTTCCTGATGCCGCTCGCCGAACGAGTGACGGGCGTGACGACGGCGCTGACGCTCGTCGAGTGGTCCGATCTCAACCGCCCGCTGCTTCGGCGCCTGAGCCTCGAGGCGCCAGGCACGTATGCGCACACGATCGCGATGGCGAATCTCGTCGAGGCTGCGTGCAACGCGATCGGCGCGAACGGGCTCCTGGGGCGCGTTGGTACCTACTACCACGATATCGGAAAGCTCGCGAAGCCGCAGTACTTCGTGGAGAACCAGGCCGGGGGCCGTAATCCACACGACTTGCTGCAGCCGGGCACGAGCGCGACGATCATCCGCAATCACATTCAGGGAGGGATCGATCTCGCGGCGGAGTATCATCTACCCGCGTCGATCGCGGCGTTCATTCCCGAGCACCACGGCACCGGGCACATCACCTACTTCGAGGAGAAGGCGCGCGGCCGCGATGGCGCTCCGGTGACGGACGTGGCGAACTACATCTATCCCGGCCCGGTACCGCAGAGCGCCGAGACGGCGATTTGCATGCTGGCGGACGGGGTGGAAGCGTCGGTTCGAGTGCTGCAGGATCCGTCTCCGCAGCGCGTGCGCGAAGTGATCGATCACATCGTGAAGCAGCGCGTCGATCAGGGGCAGCTCAACGAGGCGCCGCTGACGCTGCGAGACCTCGACGTGATCAAGGGCGAGTTCGCGCGCGTGTACTCGAGCATGAACCACGCGCGCATCGACTACCCGACGGCGAGCGGTGGCATCACGTCGGAGTTCGTCGCGGTATGAGCGTGAGCATCTACGTGAGCGCGCGCGACGTGCGCGTCGGATTGGCTAGCGCGCGAGTCGAGGCGATCGCGCGCGCGACGCTCGCGGGCGAGCGCGTGCGCAACGCGATGCTCTCGATCACCTTCCTGAGCAACACGGCGATGGCTCGCATGAACGCGCGCCACCTGGGCCACAAGGGCGCGACCGACGTGATCTCGTTCGGCTTTGCGGGCTCCGGCAGAACGTCGCCGGTGGTCGGCGACATCTACATCGCGCCGGCCGTCGCGCGTGCGAACGCGCTCGAGAATGGCGTGCCGATTCGCGAGGAGATCGCGCGGCTCGTGGTGCACGGCACGCTGCACGTGCTCGGATACGAACACCCCGCCGCACACGCACGCACGAACTCCGCGATGTGGAAGCGGCAGGAACGTATCCTCGCTCGCGCGCTGGCGTCGGCATGATCGGCGCCTGGATTGCCTTCACGCTCTCGCTGGCCGTGGCCGCCGCGTGCGCCGCTGCCGATGGCGCGCTGCTCACGGCCGCCCGCGAAAGTCAGTCGCGCGAGGGCAGCACGCTCCCGCGCGGCGACGCGCGCGAGCGCACGCATCGCGCGCTGTCGATCGCGCGCCTCTTCGCGCAGCTGACCACCGCCGCCGCCTTCGCCATCGCGATCGAACTCGTGGAGCGCTCGCTGCCAGTCGCGATCGCGCTCGCTGTGCTCGGCGTCGTCATCATCCTCGTGCTCGGCGAGATCCTGCCGCGCGAGATCGGAGACAGGGTCGGCTCGCCGGTGCTCACGCATTGTTCGCTCTTCATCTCCGTGCTCGAGCTGATCTTGAACCCGCTCGTGCTTACGGGCGCCGCGATCGACAGCATGCTCGCGCGCCTCCTGCCGGCACCGACGCTGAGCGAGGAGCGGCAGGGGCCCGCGTCGCCGCTGCGCGATGTCGTCGCACACGGGCCGCAGACGCCACGCGAGCAGCGCGCGATCTTGAAGCGCGTCTTTTCGCTGGGCGACACCGAAGTGCAGGAAGTCATGGTGCCGCGCGTCGACATCATCGGCGTGGAGCACGCGACGCCGTGGTCCGAGGTCGTCGACCGCGTGCGCAGCTCGCAGCATGCGCGACTGCCGGTGTTCGACGATACGCTCGATCACGTAATCGGGATTCTGTACGCAAAGGATCTGCTCGCCGCCGTGATCACCGACGATGAGCCGAAGGATGGCTGGGCGTCGCTCGTGCGTCCGGCATCGTTCATCCCCGAGAGCAAGGCGATCGACTCGCAGCTCCGCGACTTCAAGTCGACGCGCTCGCACATCGCGATCGTCGTCGACGAATACGGCGGTACCGCCGGGCTCCTCACGATCGAAGACATTCTCGAGGAGATCGTCGGCGACATCCGCGACGAGAACGACTGGGAGGAGCCGCCGATTGTGGTCGAGGCGAACACGCGCTTCTGGGTGTCGGGACGCGTGACGCTCGATGAGCTTTCCGAAGCACTCGGCGAGCACTTCGAGGACAAGGACATCACAACGGTGGGCGGGCTGATCTTCCAGCGTCTCGGCAGAGTGCCGCGCGCGGGGGAGACGCTCACGATGCGCGGCTTCCGCGTCGTCGTCGAGCGCGTGATCCGGCGGCGCATCGATCGCCTCTACTTCGAGCGCCTCGAGGCGGTCGCGGTGAGCGGACGATGATCTGGGTCCTCGCGCTGCTTCTGCTGGTTACGGCGCTGCTCACCGCGGCGGCCACGGCGCTTCGCTCGGCGAGCCGCCTCTGGCTGCGCGACTGGGTCGAGCAACAGCTCACCGGAAAGGTGACGGCGGAGTCGTATCTCGAGCGGCTGCACGAATTGCTCGCCGCATCGGTGAGCGCGGGCGCGCTCGTCGTGATCTGCGCCGGCATCACGATCGGTTCGCAGCCCGATGCGGATCCGCTCGCCACGATACTGGCGATCGTGATCTTCGGGCTCGCGGCGCTCGTCCTCGGACAGCTGTTCCCGCGCGCGATTGCGCGACGATGGTCGGCGAAGCTGGTGCCCGTGCTCCTCCCGACGCTGCGCGGCACGTCGGCGCTCCTCTCGCCCGTCCAGCGCTTCGCGGGCGCAATCGCCTCGACCGGCGCGCGCCCCGCGAGCGGCGAGCAGTCGAGGCGCGAGGGCTTCGAGGATCTTCTGCGCGAGGGTGAGCTCGAGGGGATGGGGCAACGCGAGGAGATCGACATCATCACAGGTGTCGTGCAATTCGGCGAGCGCGTGCTCCGCGACGTGATGACGCCGCGCACCGCCGTGTTCGCCGTCGACATTGCGCTCTCGCCGCTGGAGATGGCGGCGGTGATCGCGAGTTCGGGCTACAGCCGCGTGCCCGTGTATCGCGAGTCGCTCGATGAGATTGTCGGCGTCATTCACGTCTTCGATGTGTTTCGCGATGGCGGCGAGCGCATGGCGCCGCTGCGCCCCGTGCCGCACGCACCTGCCACGAAGCGCGTGAGCGAGATGCTCTTCGAAATGCTGCGCGGCCAGTTCCACTTCGCCGTGGTCGTCGACGAGTTCGGCGGCACGGCAGGGATCGCCACTCTCGAGGATCTGCTCGAGGAGCTCGTCGGCGACATCCACGACGAGCACGACGAGCCGGCGCTCGCCGACGTCGGTCACTCGCGCCACGCGATCGTGCTCGACGCGGCGATGCCCGCGGGCGATGTGGCCTCGCGCTTCGACGCGCTGCTCCCCGCCTGGGTCGAGGATCGCTCGCAGCCGCTCGCCGGCCTTCTCGTGCGCGCACTCGGCCGCATCCCGGTGGTTGGCGAGCGCTTCGTGCTCGGCACGCTCGAGCTCACCGTCGTGCGCGCGACGAACACGCGCATCCAGCGCCTCCTCGCGCAGCGCGTCGATGCGGTGCCGGCGGTCGAGCTCACGGCTCCGCAATGAGCGCGATCGGCTCGTCGGCATTTCCGGGGCATGCGAAGTTGCTCGAAGACTTCGGTGTGCGCCGGCCATCGGCGCTCGCGCGCGCCATCAGCATCGTCGAGAATCGCCGCAGCGGCGCCGCCCAGCTGCTCGCGGCGCTCCATCCGATGCTCGGGCGCGCGCGGCGCATTGGCATCACCGGGCCGCCGGGCGCGGGGAAGAGCACGCTCACGACGCGGCTCGCCGAGCGCTATCGGAAGCTCGGTCTCACGGTCGGGATAGTAGCCGTCGATCCGACGTCCCCATTCACCGGCGGCGCGCTGCTCGGCGATCGCATCCGCATGGAGTCCGTCGCGCTCGACAGCGGGATCTTCATTCGCTCGATGGCCACGCGCGGCGCCCTGGGCGGGCTCGCGGCGGCGACGCGCGATGTGTGCGATGTGCTCGATGCGTACGGCTTCGACAGGCTGCTCG
>PLMM01000259.1 GCA_003142495.1 Gemmatimonadota bacterium
GCGCGATGGCGAGAACGGGTTGCTCGTTCCGCCAGGTGATTCCGACGCGCTCGCTTCGGCCCTGATTCGCGTGCTGCGAAATCCGGTGCTGCGTGGCGAGCTCGCAGCGCGCATCAGCGCTGCCGGGCGGGGCGGAGTATTCGACCATTTGGCCGATGCCTCGCCCCAACTCGCGCTCGGCTGAGGCTTGCGAGAGGCGCGTCCGCGTGCTTCTCTAGGATTGTCCCGCGCGTAGCTCTCCGCGCCAATCCGTACGTCCTCAGGCTCGCTCAATGCGCCTTCAGCTCCTTGCCGCCGCCCTCACGGGCAGCCTTGTCTCGCTCGGCTCGCAGCAGCCGGCCGCCCCATCCGCCGCCGCCCCCGCATCCCGCGGAACGTTCGACTTCACGATCAAGGGCATCATGCGCGGCCACGACCTCGTCGGCCGCACGCCCGCGGACGTGCGTTGGTCCGCGGACAATCGCTGGATCTACTTCGCGTGGAATCCACCGGGCGCCGATCCGCGCGAGCCGCTGCACGCGTATCGTGTGCGAGCCGAGGCCGGCGCGGTGCCGGAGTCGCTGACGGTGGCGCAGATGGACAGCGCGGGCCCGCTCGCGGCGAGCGGCGATCTGTCGACGGACAAAGGCTCGCGCGCCGTAGAGTGGGGCGGCGACATCTACGTCGCCAATCTGCACACGGGCGCGCTGCGCCGAATCACGAACACCGTCGCGCGGGAAACCGACCCGCACTTCGACCGCGGCTCGAAGCACGTGTACTTCGTCCGCGACAACAATGCGTTCTCCTTCGACCTCGCCACCGGTGAGGAAAAGCAGCTCTCCGACATCCGCACGGGCCCCAAGCCGAAGGACAAGGACGACGAGAAGCTCACGCCGCAGCGCGCCGAGCTCGAGGCGCAGCAACGCGAGCTCCTCGGCGCCGTGCGCGACGAGTGGCACATCGACTCGCTCCGAAAGAGCCTCAAGGCGCAGCACGATTCGCTCAAGCCCGCCACGCTCTGGCTCAAGAAGGACGAAACGGTGAGCAACATCTCCGTCTCGCCCGCGGGGAGCGCACTGCTGCTCGTGACGAACATTCCGGCGGGCGACAAGCAGCGTGTGACGGACATTTCGCACTACGTGTCGAAGAGCGGCTACACGGAAGAGCAGAAGTCGCGCGAGAAGGTCGGCGACGTGCAGGATGGCGGACGCGTCGCGTACATCCCGCTCACGCGCGGCGATCCGGCGTGGCTCGCGCTCGTTCCCGGCGACACGGCCAATGCGCCCGGGCTCGCGCTCGTGAACGGCTGGTCCGACGATGGCTCAACGGCACTCGTGTTCGCGGTGAGCTTCGACTGGAAGACGCGCTACATCTACACCGTGGGCGCGAAGGGCGCGCTCGCCGCGCTCGACACGCTGCGCGACAGCGCGTGGGTGGATGGTCCGGCGTTCGGCGAGGCGGGATTCCTGGATGGCGGAAAGCGCATCTGGTTCATCTCGGAGGCCGACGGCTTCGCGCATCTCTATTCGATGGCCGCGAACGGAAGCGACAAGCGCCAGCTCACCGAGGGGAAGTGGGAGGTCGTCGACGTCGCACTGTCGGCCGACCAGCGCACCTTCTATCTGCACACGAGCGAGGAGTCGCCCTTCGAGCAGCAGTTCTATCGAATGGCGAGCACGGGCGGCGCGCGCACGCAGATCACGAAAACGAGTGGCGGACACACGGTCGTCGTCTCGCCGAACGAGCAGCTGCTCGCGGATGTCTATTCGACATCAAATCGTCCGCCCGAGCTCTACGTGATGCGCAATCAGCCCGGCGCGGCGGAGGCGCGGCTCACGCTGTCGCCGACGGCCGAGTGGCTGAGCTTTCCGTGGCTGGTTCCGGAGATCGTGATGGTGCCGGCGTCTGACGGCGTGCAGGTGCCCGCGCGCATCTACCATCCGAGCGACATGGGCGCAGAGCCCAACGGCGCCGCGGTGATCTTCGTGCACGGCGCGGGCTACCTGCACAACGTGAATCACTATTGGTCGTTCTACTTTCGCGAGTACATGTTCAATCACTACCTCGCGTCGAAGGGCTACACCGTCATCGACATCGACTATCGCGGCTCGGCGGGCTACGGGCGCGACTGGCGCACGGCGATCTACCGGCACATGGGCGGTCGCGATCTGCAGGATGAGGTGGACGGATCGAAGTATCTGCACGACAAGTACGGCATCGATCCGAAGCGCATCGGCATCTACGGCGGCAGCTACGGCGGCTTCATGACGCTGATGGCGCTGCTCACGGAGTCGCCGCATTTCGGCGCGGGCGCGGCGATTCGCTCGGTAACGGATTGGGCGCACTACAACCACGGCTACACGTCACGCATCCTGAACACGCCGGTGCAGGACAGCATGGCGTATCGGCAGTCGTCGCCGATTTACTTTGCAGAGGGACTCAAGGATCCGCTCTTGATGCTGCACGGCATGGTCGACGACAACGTGCACTTTGAGGATATCGTGCGACTCACCGAGCGCTTCATCGAGCTCGGGAAGACGAATTGGGATCTCGCGGTGTATCCGGTGGAGCGCCACGACTTCGTGCGCACGGCGAGCTGGCAAGACGAGTATCGCCGGATCTACGAGCTGTTCGATCGCACGATCGCGAAGCCGCGCGATGCGTCAGCGTCGCACTGAGGGCGCGGCGGTGCCGCGCGCGAGCCCGGAGCTCCTTCCGCGCACCGCGCATGCGCGCGTGATTGCGCATGCGCTCAGTATCGTGCGCAGCGTCATCGGCGCGCCGGACTACGCGCGCTATCTCGCGCACCAGCGCGCGGAGCACCCAAACGCGACACCGCTCTCGCGCGAGGATTTCGCACGAGAGCGGGAACGAGCCAGGTACGAGGGAACCGGCAGCCGCTGCTGCTGAGCCGCCGGTTCTCTCCGCGCGTTACTTCGAGATTGCGATCCCCCACGGCGACTTTCCACCGGGAATGTGCTTGGTCACGGTGTTCGTGCTCGCGTCGATCACAGAGATGTCGTTCGACGGACCATTCGCGGTGTAGACCCACTTTCCATCCGCGCTCACCGCAATTCCCCACGGCCGCTTGCCAACGGGGAATGGCGTGCCCACCGAATCGTTCTTCGTGTCGATGACGACCGCCGTGCCTCCGCGCCCCGTCGTGATGTAGAGATGCTCGCCGTCGGGAGCCATCGCGGTGCCCATCGGCTTCGCGCCCTCACCAGGGATCGTGAGATTCTTGAGCACCTTGTGCTTCTTCGCGTCGACGACGGTCACCGTTCCGCCAACCTCGTTCGTGATGTACGCCTTCTTTCCGTCAGGCGTGAAGGCGATCCCGCGCGGGCGCTTCCCCGTCGCAAACGTCGCAACGATCTTCTTCGTCTTGAGGTCGAGCACGGACACGGTGCCACTCCCCTCGTTCGTCGCGTACAGCACCTTGTTGTCGGGATGAATCTGCACGCCCTCGGGCTCGGATCCGATCGGCACGTTCCCGATGATCTTCCGCGAGTCGACATCGATCACCGTGAGCGATCCCCCATCCTCGTTCGACACGTAGATCGTCTTCCCGTCGCTCGAGATCGCGAACGCCTCGGGATCGATGCCGCCCGGCAGATTCGCGACCTTCTGCCCAGTCGCGAGATCGATCAGCGCGATCCCATCCTTGGTGCGATCGGCAGGCGGCAGCGTCTTTTCGTCGACCCCCGGCCCCGCCTTCGGCGATCCGCTCACCGCAACGATCAGCCACTTTCCATCGGGGCTGATGCGCACGCCGCGCGGTCGCTGTCCCGGCTCGAGCGTGGCGACGACGCTGTCCGTCTTCGTGCTGATGACGGTGACGTCGTTGCCATCCTCGTTGGACACGAACAGATACGGACCGCCGGTCGTGAAATCGGTCTGCGCCGCCTTCGGAGCAGCCGGCGCCACCGCGGCCGCGGTATCCGCCGCCGGAGTCTTCTTCTCGCCATTGCATGCCATCACCATCCCAGCCACCACTGTTGCCGCTATCGCGCTACGCCACATGTGCGTTCTCCTTTGAGTGTTCGAGCACTACCTGACTTGTGCCAATCCCATCCCTTGGTGTGTAGCGACCCATCGAGGATCACGCGCACCGCACGCCACAACAGATTGTGCGCCTGGAAACATCGCTCCTCCGCCGAATCCAGAAACGCGGGGGGCTCGTCCAGCCGCGCGAGCAGCAAGAAGATCCCGTTCACGGCGTGCAGCAGGTGACCGGATTCAGACGCCAGCGCAGATCGAGATAGCCGCCCATCACAGCGGAAAAAGGCGCGCTCACGCGATGGCCGCAATTCGCTTGTGCTCCGCGATGAGCGCGGTGAGCTCGTCGTCGCGCAGCGTGCGCGTCGCACGCTTCGCCGCATCGAGAATGTGGCGACAGAGCGCGTCGTCGCTCCCGTCGTACCCGTGCGCGTCCAGCCACGAGCGCACGTTCGAGATCCCCGACACGTGTCCCACGTCGATGCGCTGCGAGAGCCCGAAATCGCCCGCCGGCACTCCCGAATAGATGCGGTCCGCCAGCCACGCGTCGCCCTTCTTGTGCGCCTTCGCAATCGCCGCAGCATGCACGCCCGTTGCCGTGCGAAAGGCATCCTCTCCCACAACCGGGTAGGTGGGCGGAATCGCTATCCCCAACGCGCGCGACGCGAGCGCCGTGTACTCCGGCAGCTTGCTCAGGTCGTGATGGTGCGCGCCGAGCAGACGGAGATTGACGAGAAGCAGATCCATCTCGGCGTTCCCCACCCGCTCGCCGATGCCGAGCGCGGTGCCATGCACGCGATCGACGCCGGCCTCGATCGCCGCGAAGCAGTTCGCGAGCCCGTTGCCGCGATCGCGGTGCCCGTGCCAGTCGATCTTCACGGCGATGCCCGTTGGCGCGATGATCTCCTCGCGCACGAAGCGCACGAGCGCGCGCACGCCGTCGGGCGTCGCGTGGCCAACGGTGTCTGCCAGACAGACGCGACGAGCGCCGCAGGCGATCGCGGCGCCGTAGAGCGCGCGCAGCGTCTCGGGATTCGCGCGCGTCGTGTCCTCGGTAACGAACATCAGCGAGAGCCCCTCGCTGATAGCGAACTTCACCGCGTCCTCGCTCACCTTCACCATCTTCTCGAGCGTCCAGTCCTCGGCGTACTGCCGAATGGGCGACGATCCGATGAACGTCGCCGCCTCGATCGCGAGCCCCGACTCCTGCGCGATGCGCGCGATCGGCTCGATGTCCGTGGCCAGCGTGCGCGCGGCGCAATTCGCCGAGATCGGGAGCTTCGCGCTCACGATCTCCTTCGCGAGCGCGAGCGTGTCCGCGCGCGTGCGCGGGCCCGCGCCGGGAAGGCCGATGTTCGCCGCCGCGATGCCGAGGTCCGCCATCAGATGCAGCAGCGCCTTCTTGTCCTCGATCGATGGATCGGTGACCGAGGGCGACTGCAGCCCGTCGCGCAGCGTCTCGTCGTTGAGCTCCACGCGAGACAGCTCCCACTTGAAGCTGGGGGAGCGTGTGTTCCAATCGTAGATGAGCTCGTGGTCCTGCATGTCGTGTCAAGGTAAACAGGGACGTTCGAACGGCTCGATCCGAGACAGCCAACACTGAAAAGTGAAGGCACCGAAGCCCGGCTGACAATGGCCGCTGGCAGAGCGCGCTACTTGCGCGGCCGCGCAACTCCGCGCAATTCAAGGGCATGGATGTCTCTTCCCCACTTCGCGTGCTCTGGGACGCGCCCGCGCTCGCGCGTGCGCGCGCCGCGATTCTGCAACGGGACGAGGCTACCATCGAGACGCAGATCGCCGTCTCCGAGATCGCGGCGCCCACTGGCGAGGAGGGGGAGCGGGGAGCCTGGGTCGCGTCGCGCTTTCATGCGATCGGACTTACGAATGTGAGCACCGATGCCGCCGGCAACGTGCTCGGCACTCGCGCCGGCACGGAGCAGGGTGCGCCCGTGGTCATCTGCGCGCACCTCGACACGGTGTTTCCGCGCTCGGTTTCGTTACGCGTGCAGCACGAGGGACCGCGGCTGATCGGCCCCGGGATCGGCGACAACGGGCGTGGACTCGCGGCGATGCTCACACTCGCGGAAGTGCTCGACGGGAGCACGCTTCGCACCCGCGCCCCGGTGGTCTTCGCGGCGACGGTTGGCGAGGAGGGATCGGGCGACCTGCGCGGCGCGAAGGAGCTCTTCGCGAACGCGTTGAGTCACGCCGCCGCGGCGATCGCCCTCGACGGCGCCGGCGACGAGCGGATCGTGCATCGCGCGCTCGGCTCGCGGCGCTTTCGCATTCACTTTCGCGGCGCCGGTGGCCACAGCTGGACCGCGTTCGGCGTACCGAACGCCGTGCACGCGGCGTCGATCACGGGCGCGCTGCTCGCGCGCACCGCACTCCCCACTCTCCCGCGTACCACTCTCTCGGTTGGCCGCATTGGCGGAGGGATCTCGGTGAACGCGATCCCCGACGACGCGTGGCTCGAGATCGATTTGCGCTCCACCTCGGAGACGGCGCTCCGCACCTTCGAGGGCGAGATCCGCGCGGCGGCGACTTCTGCGCTGCACGAGGAGAATCTGCGCGGCACGCGCGGCGCGCCGCCGCTGACGCTCGAGATCACGGTGATCGGGGACAGGCCGAGTGGCGAGACCGATCGCTCGCTGCCCCTCGTCGAGGCGGCGCTCGAGGCAACGCGACTCATCGGTCGCGACGCCGATCTCGCCACGGCATCCACAGATGCCAACGTCCCGATCAGTCGCGGCATTCCGGCGATCGCGATCGGTGCCGGCGGCCGCGGCGGCGAGGCGCACACGGTGGCCGAGTGGTTCGAGAATACCGCGGGGCACCTGGGCGTGGTGCGCGCGCTGGCGATCGTGGTCGCGACGGCGGGGTTGGCGCTTTAGCCCTCCCCCGCGTGCACCTCGCTCTGATCCCCCACCGTCACCTGCCCCTTCACCCCTTCGAGCACCACCTCGTCCCCCACGAGTGACCCCGTCAGCTCGCAGTCACTAATCGTCGACTTGCTCCCGATGATCGTATCGCGCAACGTGGATCGCTCGATTACCGCGCCGGCATGGATCGACACGTTCGGCCCCACCGTCGCATTCGTGAGCGTCACTCCATCCTCGATGTAGACCGGATTGATGATCTTCGAGCCGGCGGGCACCGTCGCCGGTCTGCGGGCCCGCCCCCGTTCGAGCATCGCGCGATTCGTATCGAGCAGCGTGTCGAGCTTCCCGGCGTCGTACCACCCCTCGACATCGACGACCTTGATCTTCGCGCCATGGTCGATCATGTACTGGAACGCATCGGTGAGATAGTACTCACCCTTGTTCGCCGG
>PLMM01000425.1 GCA_003142495.1 Gemmatimonadota bacterium
CACTGATACACTTTCTGCCCTTCGTGACGATCAGCAAGCGCCTCATCGCGCACTATCCAGACAGTCTCGGCTATCGCGAGGAGCTCGCGTATGCGCTCAACAACATCGGCTTCGCGAAGCAGGCGAAGGGCGATCTCGCCGGGGCGGTCGAGTGGTATCGCGCGAGCCGCGGTATCAATCAGGAGCTGGTGAATCTGCGTCCCGACAGCCTCGCGTGGCAGGAGAGCCTGGCGGCCGAGTACAATGCGGTGGCAGTGGCAGAGCGGAAGCTGGGTGATCTCGCGGGCGCGTTGGCGAATCACGATCGAGAGCTCGAGATCAAGGAAGCGTTGTTGGCGCACGACACGACCAACCGCGAGCGTCAGCACTACGTGGCCATCGCGCACGCGTATCGCGGCGAGCTCCGCGTCATGATGGGCGACGTACCGGGCGCGATTGCCGATGCACACGCGGCGCACGCCATCTACGCGTCGCTGGTCGTGCACGATACGAGCGATGCCGTGATGCAGTGGAGTCTGGCCAGGAGCGATCGCCAACTCGGACAGGCGCTGCTCGAGCGAGGGGATGCCATTGGTGCGCTCAGGGAGCTTCACGAAGGGCAGCCATTGATCTTCCATTGGCTTGCGAGGAATCCGGGCGATCCCTACATGACCGGTGAGTCCGTGTTGACCAGCATTGCGGAGTCGCGTGCGCTCCTCGCGCTTGGCCGCGTTCCCGAGGCGATCGTGAGTGCGCGACGCGCCACCGTTGCGGGCGACTCGACACTCGAGGCCAAACCCGGTGATATCGAGTCACACCGCGCCGCCGGCGACGCCGACGTGGCATTGGGTGCGGCGCTCGCGCGCGCTGGGAACGTGCGCGGCGCGCGTGACACGTGGATGCGGGCACTCACGGCGGTCGACTCGATCGCGCGCGCGGATCCCGAGACGGAGATTCTTGCGGTGCGGGCTGCGGCGATGTTGGAGCTCGGACGCAAGGATGAGGCGGCGCCTGTGGTCCAGGAGCTGGCACGCCGCGGCTACAAGCGACCGACGTTCGTGCGACTGGTCCAGGAGAGTGTCAAGCGGCACGAAGAGAAGCACGACTGATCATCAGCGCGCGCTGCCCTCAGCCACGTTTCGCCTTAGCCATTCGCGAGGTGGACCATGAGAGTTTGCAACGAGAAGCATCCGAGAGTACGTGTGACGTTCACGCCGGCGGCCGGGTTCACGTTCTCATGCTGCAATGTCGAGATGTCCGAGGGCGACATCATCGTCTTCGTGCGCCATGACACGAAGTCGGATTGGCGATTCGTGAACGCCAATGGATTGGACAAGTCACCCTTTCGCTGCGAGCTGGAAGACGATGGCAGAGTGCTCATTGTGACCAATGATCATTCGAAGACTGGTCCGTTCCCATATACCATCACCATTACGGATAACGGCACGCGATACACGAGCAAAACGGAATGCGATCGCACTCACCCCCCAATGATCATGAACCTGTAACCCAGCCGAGCATCCCCGATCCCGATCCCGCTGTACTCGCAATCCTCAACCATCGACCGAGAAACTCCAATGCCCGATCAGACCGTGAAGGTGTCGTTCACCGCCCCGAGCACGTTCAGCTTCGATCCCGAGACGGCTACGATGAGTGCCGCCGGCAAGATCAACTTTCATCGCGATCCCGGTTCAGCCAATTGGACCTTCGTCAGCATCAACGGATTGCCGTCTCCCCAATTCACGTCGAGCCTGACCGGAAATGGAAGCGGGATGACGGTGAACGACGGACACACGAGCACCGGCGACTTCGGATACACGGTGACGGTGAACGACGCGACCGGCAATCACACGAGCCAGATATCCAGGATCACGGGCACCACTCCGCCGATGATCATGAATCGATGATCCCGCGTGATCACGCGGTCCGAATCCACGGAAGTGCTCGATTGGCGAAACCAGAATCCCTGCGCGGCAGGAGGAAGACACATGAGCCCAGACAAAACTGCCCGAGCACCAGCGCACTCAGTGCGATCGTCGGCACAGCCGGCACGATCATCGGTGGATTGATTCGCGCACGCGGCCGAGCGTCCGTGGTCATTCGTGCAGCGCGAGTGCCTCCACGATCGCTGCCTTCACGGTCACGCGCTGTTCGCTCGCGAGCGTGTGCTCGAGCGTCGCCTTCCCCTGCGCGCCGCCAATGCGCGCGAGTGTCTCCACTGCATCCACCGCAAACAGTGGATCGCCATCGCCGATGTACCGTGTGGCAACCGCCACGCCGCGCGCCTTGTCCGGCCAACGAGACAGCAGTCGCAGTGCGAGAATTCGCACTTCGCGCGGCTCCTGCACATCAGTCATCTGCTCGAGCGCGTTGAGCCCCGCCGCGTCGGGAGCGAGGAGGAGTCGCTGCGCCGCCTCCGTTCGCACGCCCTCGGCGCCGCCCTTCGCGATGCGATCGATCAGGAGCGCCGTGCCGCGCGGTGATTTCGTGGGATCGTACACACTGAGCGCGGCCTCCTGCACCGCGAAGCTCTGATCGTGGAGAATCAGCTCGAGCGCCTCGCCCTGCACGGCCGCGGTGTCGGTGCGCGCGAGCGAGCGAATCGCCTGTGCGCGCACGCTGTTCGCGGGGTCGCCGAGTGCCGCCAGGATGAGGTCGCGACTCGTGCTCGCGTCGTAGATGCCGATCTGCCGAATTGCCTCCTCGCGCAGCTCGGGGACGCGCTCGTTCAGCGCGATGAAGCGTCTCGCGTCGCGCGCGGCGGGCGATGTCGAGCTGTCGAGCGCCGCAAGCGCCCACCAGCGCGCCGAGAGATCGAGGTCGTGCTTTGCGAGCTCGGCCAACTCCTCTTGCGATTGATCGGTCTTGACGGTGCCCAGCAACCACCCGCCTTCGTCAAAACGGAAGGTGATCGGCGCGCTCGGCAGAGTGATCACGAACTTCTGGTCCTGCGCGGTCATCATGATCTCGTGGCGAACCACGGAGTCGCGCGTGACGACGCGCACCGTCGCCGGAAAGCGGAAGAACGGATGCGTCGCGTCGATCTTCTGCGTCTGGCGGAGTGTGATCGTGAGCGTCTTCGCCCCCGCATCCCATGCGCGCGTGAGCTTGACCTTCGGATAGCCGATGCCGTACGCCCACTGGTCGAAGAACCAGTCGAGATCCTTGCCCGACGTCTTCTCCATCGCGATGGCAAAGTCCTTCGTCTCGACGGGCTTGTACGCATTGTCGGTGAGGAAGCGATGCATGCCGGCCCAGAACACGGAATCGCCGAGCAGCCGCCGCAGCTGGTGCGCCAGCTGCGCGCCCTTTGGGTAGATGTGCCCGGAGAAGAAGAGCTGGATCGGATCACGTCCCTTGTCGTCGCCGTAGACGAGCGGGCGATCTTCGTTGAGATCCGCGTCGCGCGCGTCGCGCTGCTGATCGATCCAGCTGAGCTGTCCCGCCTCCCAGCCGCGGCTCTTCTCGTTCTGCACCGATTCCATGTACGTCGTGAGCCCCTCGTTGAGCCACGCATGCGCCCACGTCGCCGTCGTCGTGAGATCGCCGAACCACTGGTGCGCGAGCTCGTGCGCATCGAGTCCGCGACCGTTGTTCTCGGGCTCGCCGCCGGCGCCGTGCAGCGCGAGATCGGTCTGCGTGGTGGCCGAGACGTTCTCCATGCCGCCGTAAGTGAAGTCGGGAATCACCGACTGATCGTACTTCGCCCACGGAAAGTTCACGCCGAGCACACGGCTGTAGATCTCGATCATCGATGGTGTCTCGCCGAAGGTGCGCCAGCCGGCGTTGACGGTGTCGGTGGCAACCCAGTACTCGACCGGGATGCCGCGCCAATTGTCGCGGAGGATCGCGAATTTCGCGGCGACGATCGAGTACATGTACGTCGACGCGGGAAGCTCCTGCGACCAGTGCCAGATCCGTTTCGCGCCGCCGGCCGTGGCCGCGGTGTCGATGAGGCGCCCGTTCGACAGCACGCTCACGCCGGTGTCGGCGGTGACGAGGATCTCCCACGTCGTTTTGTCGTTCGGCGCGTTGTACGTCGGCACCCAGGACGGCGTCTCGATTGCCTCGCCCTGCGTCCACATCACGCGCCGGCGCGGCACGAAGTACATGCCGCGCTCGGGACGGCCGTGATAGCGCAGCGTGAACACGACCGTGTCGCCCACGCGCGCGCGTTTCGCGAGATGTACGGTAACGCTGTTGGTGTCGAAGGTGAAGCGGAGCGCCGCGCTCTTCGCATCGGTGGCCGCATCGATCGTGAGCTGCGACGCATCGAGGTGAATCGTGACGGTGGGCGCCGCCATCACGACGAGCCTCGTTTGCACCTCGCCCGCGACGCTGCGCTTGTCGAGATCGTAGCTGATCGCGATCCGCTGGTGGAGAAGGTCGAAGGTGCGCGCGTGCACGGGCCAGACCACGGGTGGTGTGTACGCGCCGACTTTGCCTGTCGTGCGGGGCGACTGCGCGAGGGTGAGCGCAGGCGCGATGGCGGTGAGCGTCAGCACGGCGACGAACTGGCGTGAAGTGGAATGCACGAATCGCTCGCGTGAAAGTGTCGGACGCTACGGTGCGCCTGCAGCTCCAGCGCTCGCGCGCGAAGAACGTTGAACCGCGGACACATGCTCGCGCAATCGCAAACGAGACGCCCGGGAAAGCGGGCGCCTCGTTTGCGATCGATCGCCAGCTCCGTCTACATGCTAGATATCCTCTCCCATCGCGCACTCGACCGGGGAGGAGGACGTGGGCGGCTTCGGCGGATAGCGGTAGAGGCCGAGGAGGCACCACTCGTTATGCGCCGAATCACCGAAATTGACCACAACTCCCGTGGTGTTCACGTACGTGCACGACGCGGTGATTTCAGAGCCTCCGGCCACCAGCAAATCGGTGCCGAGCGAGGTGAAAAGAACGTGCTGCGGATCGAAGCTCGAATCGAAAATTGCACTAGTGACGTGCTGCGGATCGGTCACCGAGAACGTCTGGTGAACGCCGAGAGATCGCATGATCGGAATCTCGGCCATGAGGTGCATGTCTGCGGCTGTGCCGCACCCACCATTTGCCGTGTGCGGATCGCTATCGGCAGGAATGGCGAACTGTAGCCGTCCCGCGAAGAACATGTCGATCGGGGTGGTGACGTCTTTCGCCGCCGCCACGCGGCCTTCGATGGTCGTTGTCGCAGTCACCGGCGATGCCGAGGTATTGTTGAGGTGCTCCACGAGCACTGTGTATTGTCCCGCCGCGACGTGAACGCCTTTTCCCCCCGCGAATGTCACTGGAGTCGTGCCCGGACCGGCGGCATAGATCAACTCTCCGCCCAGGATGGTGCCGATGTCGCAATCGAAATCACCGACCTGCGGTGAGGAGGGGCGCACCAGGAGATAGAGCTCAGCCTGCGCCGCGGGCGGAGATGCAAGCCGAAAGCCCGTATAGTACTTATCTGACGTCGCAAGATCCGAGTGACACTTGTATGACTCAGTTGCTTCGGGAACTGACCAGCTTCGGCTTGCGGCCGTGACCCACTGCTCCTTCGTCCCGCCGCCCGGTGGCCCGGTTGTCGAATCTCCACCGCACGCGCTCATCGCGACGCCTGACAGGAGCAGGA
>PLMM01000007.1 GCA_003142495.1 Gemmatimonadota bacterium
CCACCAGTGACGCCGAGCGCCATGAGGGTCCAGATGAAGAAGAGGCCCCCGGGCGATTTGGCGACCGCCGCAGTAAACCCGTTGTTTCGGTGGATAATGGGCATGCCCAGCGCCGCCAACCCGCCGAGGAACATGATTACGTGCCCCGATCTCCGCTCGGCGAGCAGCAGCGTTCCGCACGCCACAACGATCAGGATGGGCACCACGACGAAAACGAGCCCAGGCCCTCCGCGGTCGAACCCGAGGGCGACGTCTCCGCCGATGTGAAATGGCAGGAGTATGATCGAAAGCAAGGATGCGATGGTCAGTGTGTTGGGCTTCACTGTCGCTACTCCTGCCGCGCATTCAACCCTGGCGGCAGATCAAGAAAGAGTACAGCACTGTCTCCCGCGAGATTTCGTTCGAGAAAGGCGGTGAACGAAGCCGCTACCTCGATCACAACGTCGTCGTACGCCCCCTCACCGATGTAGGGCGTGCGAGCATCAGCCGCAAGCCCGCCAGTGACGCTTCGGGTTGGCGAGTAGAACCGACACGATTCTCCCTCGGAAAATGACCGCGCCCGGCTAACGTCCTGGCGTTCAGCTGCGAACGCAGCTGACAGATATCAGTATTCGCTGACGATAGTCGGCGCGTTCGTCAGTTACAACGGCGTGTTAGGCCACATGCGTCACCGGCATGCACCGTGCGCGGACAAGCCGCGAGGACGTCGCCGGGAGAAATGGGATTCAGCATTCGAGAGGCCTTGTGATATCATCCAGCGGAACGGCTGAAGTGACGGCCGAGCCTCACTTTGGTCAGTCGAGTCCGAGATCGTAAAGCTTAGAGGCGTTCGTGCGCAGTACCATCGTTGCAATTTCTTCGGCCCGTGTGCGACTGACTTCTCCGTTGCGGATCATGTCCGTCAATGCGATGGCGAGAGCGGTTCTGCCGTTCTTCGCCGAGATCCACGCCGAGAGTTCCCAGCCCATGTCGGGGCCAAGGCCGAATGCGTCGGAGCCAAACATCACCTTTTCGGGATATTGCGTGAGCCATCCTCTCAGAACTTCGGCCAGTCTCGCCGGAGTGTAGGCGAGAGTCATCATCGACATGTCGGCGTAGACGTTGGGCTTCCACAGCATTGCCGCGGTGTGCGAAGCAAAGATCCCCCCGCCATGGATGATGACGAAGTTCGTCTTGCTCAAGGCCGGATCGTTAAACGCTGATTCGAGCAAGAGAGGGTCGGCGCCTGTTACGCTATAGGTATTGCCGAAAGCCTCGAAGGAGTGGATATGAACAGCCATGCCTAGCCGGCCAGCTTCGCGGGCGATGTACCGAAAGAGGAAATCCTGGAGCGTCTTGTATTCGGCATGAGTCGGTTCGCCGCCTTGCGAATACTTCTCGTAGATGGCGCTGGCAGCAGCAGGTGACGCCTCGCCGAAGTCGAGTGCCCGGAGGTACGCCGCCTCGAACTTGACGGCGACGCATCCGGCTCTCCGCTGCGACTCGAGCGTGGGCGTTATGACTGTCGTGAGATAGGATGCGAGTGTCGCTGGCGTGTTGGCGAGTTTGAGATCGGCCAGGTATCGGCGGAAGAGCTTCTCTTCAAGTGGATACAGCTTCTCCCGGTCGGGCGACACCGCAGCTTCCGCTTTGTTTGAGAGCGGGAGAAGCAGTGCATCGACGTATGACACCCATCGAAAGCGCGGCGCTGGTAGACCGGGGCCCATTGCCATGCGGTTCGCGAGCAAGACTTCAGTGCCGACGTGATCGAGAATCCACGTGGGGAAGTTATCGCCCTGATTCTTCGACACGCTCTGCATGGAAGCTCGCAACATTTTCATGTGCGCGCCGCTCAAATCGGCGTACGGATACCTGTAAAGGGCCCGATACGCCTCCAGCCAGACTGGATTGTCGGGCCGCAACGGAACCGGCAGCTCGAACGGAATCCCGTCGAGCGCCAGTGCGTCTGCGTCAGAGTCCCCGGGGGCGACGCTGTTGGCGTGGCTGTGGTTGTCTACCGATCGAATCTTCGCAATGAAAGCGGTGAGTGCCGAGTCGGCGCGTGATTGAGCGGCCGAAACCGTCGGCAGCGAAGCGCAGGCCAGCATCGCAGCGCAATAGAGGACCAAAGTCGCGGGCTTCTGGACTCTCATGAACTTCCTTGTCGCGGGTTGAGCGTCAACGCGCAAAGTGCTTCTGGCCGTAGCTGCCATGCCGGCGGCAATGTGTCTCGCACACGCGCACAGTCGCCCGTGCAGGCGCATGGCGCTCAACCTCAAGAATCAACCACGATCCGTTGTTCGCCTCGACGCGCCAGCGGCACTCGCGCGAGAGCGCAGCCGGATGCGCCTGCATCCTCAACAATCTCTAGGCTGACCACGCGGTGGGCCAGCTTCATCGGCTGCATCAATTCGTTAGGCCGCTGAGTTCGTCCGGCGCGCGTCTACGCCTTCAATCAAGAGCCACAACATGATCGGGAACTCCCCAGCAGCTCGCGCCAGCATCGTCACCCGCGCCTAGAGGATGATGCGATGCCCATCGAGCAACAGCGAGGTGAGGCTATGCGCGACATACGCCACGCCCGCGATGATGAGTAGGATGCCCAGCACGCGCGGAAGAAAACGCGACTTCACGACGAGCAGCCCGAACGGGACCAGCCACAACCCCCAAAAAAGTCTCCACCGCCAACACGCCGTGCGTGTGTAGTCGGAGAAAGAGCATCCCAAGCGCCTCCCGCTGCGCGCTGGCCACTGCCGTGACCTCGGGGGCACCGGTGAGCGGCCATTGGGCGGCGACGTAGTTGAGCGCGAAGACGAATGAGATGGGCATCGCGGCTACCAGGAGCACCCCCATCCACACCGCCTGCATCTTGTGCACTGGCTTGAGCAACTGATACAGCAGCAGGGCCAAGGGTACCGACAGTGCGGTAGATAGCACGTCGCTCACCACCCCAATGCGGAAGCGGAAGTTGGACTACGTCAGCCTGTGGGCGATGGCGCTGAGATCGCCCTGGACCAAGGGCGCATGATAGAACCCGAAGGCCGCCGTGAGCCCGAGCGACAC
>PLMM01000315.1 GCA_003142495.1 Gemmatimonadota bacterium
CCTGCTCCTCGAGCTTCTGCTGCTGCGACGCGAGCGCCTTCGACTGCTCGGCCGCGCGATACGACATCGCCGCCATCTCGCCATTGCTCTCCGACTGCTTGCCGTCGCTCGTCGAGCTGCGGTCGCGGCTGTGCGCGGCCTCGTCGGTACGCTGCGCCAGCTGCTTCTGCTCCGCCGCGGCACGCGTCGCGCGCGCCGCGAGGGAGTCACCCATCGCACGCGCGAGCTCGCGCTGCTCGGTGAGCGACGGTACGTGCAGCACGAGCTCGCGACTCACCGATGTCTGGCGCCACGGCGAGTTGTCCGTCGCCGCGATCGTGACGTGGAGCGCGTCGCCCGGCTGCAGCCCGCGCACCGCCGCATCGATCGTCGCGCCGCCCGTCCACTCCGGCGCGCTCGGCGCCGCGAGCGGCTGCTCGACGCTGGGCATCGCGGTACCGTTCGCCATCTCGCGCCAGCTCCGCATCGTCACCGTGAGCACGCCGTGATCATCGCTCGCGGAGGCGCGCAGCGTGAGCTCGTTCCCCGCGAGCGTCATCGTGTCGTGCGCGGGGTCGACGATCTCGACGTGCGGCGCCGAATCGGGAATGACATCGATGTCGAGCGGCGCCGGCACATCGGCAACCGGTCCGCGCTCGCCTCGGGCGATCCACATCCATCGTCCGCCGCTCGATGCGTTGAGTCGCCCGGCGAAGTTGTGCCCGTCGGGATCGAGGCGAATCGTATCCCGCGCGCGCACGAGCGCCACGGCATCGAGCACCGCGCTCGCGCGCCCGCGAATGACGAGCGTCGTGCCGCGTGGCACGCGTACCGTCTCGCCCGCAGGCACCGGCTCAGCAGCGCGATCAAGATACGCGGGATAGATCGCGCGAATCGCCACGTCGCCAACGAACGGCCTGTCGGTGACGCGCACGATCACCGTGTCCGTCTGCGTGCGCCCATCCGTGGCAACGAGTGCGATGTCGGCATCGAGCGGCCCCAACATCACCGATGTGGCGCCGTCGCTCACGTCGAGTATCCGTTCGCTCCACGGCGCGCCCGTCGCGCGCGTGTGGAAGGCGATCGTGCGCCGGCTCGGCGCCAGAATGCGCAACCGCAGCGAGTCGCCGCGCATCACCTCGCGCGGGGGATCCACGATCCGCAGCGGAGGGACGAGCGCCCCCGTCCACGCGCCCACCGGATGACGCATCGCGCGCCAGCCGTCCGGCGCGTTGCGTCGGGCGCCGCCGAGCAACACGAGGGCCAGCATCGCGCACACCACCGCGCCCGCACTGGTGATCACGGCGCCGCGCAGCATCGCCGGCGCCAGCGTGCCGCCGTGCGAGGAGAGCGACGCGCCGAGCGCGCCGGCCGCGCGCTTGCCGAACGCACCCTGATTCTCCACCTCGAGCGCGCCGCGCAACGAGCCGTCGCGGAGCGCGCGCTCGCGCTCGATCGCGTGCGCGACCTTTGCCGGCGACGCCGCGCGCCGCACGCGCACCACCGTCCACGCGAGCGGAAGCCCGACCGCGACGAGCACGATCACCCACGCGATTGCCGGCGCCGCGGGCTCGCTGATCCAGCGCGCGTCGCCGAGCCAGAAGGCGGCGAGGCCGGCGAGCAGCGCGGCCGCCGCGAGCGAGAACGCCGCCCCGCGTGCGCCCATTGCGGCCACGAGGCGGAAGCGCTCGCGCGCGACGAGCTGACGCAGCGTCACGAAATCGGGCGGCTCGTCACCGCATACACGAAGAGATTTATGCCCATTCGCAGCGCCGCCTCGTGCAACGCCGGCGGATCGTGATACACCTCCGTGTCTTCCCACCCATTTCCGAGATCGCTCGAGAAGCTGTAGTACACCACGAGCCGATCGCCGATGAAGATGCCGAAGCCCTGCGCGGGCTTTCCGTCGTGCACGTGGATCTTCGGAAGTCCCTTCGGAAAGTCGTACACGATGTGATAGATCGGATGCGCGAGCGGCACCTCGACCAGCGGGCGATCCGGAAAGACGCGTGCGATCTCGCGGCGAAAGCTCGGGTCGAGTCCGTAGTTGTCATCTGCATGGAGAAAGCCGCCGTGCTCCAGATATTTCCGGAGGCGCACGACCTCTTCATCGGAGAAGTGCACGTTGCCGTGTCCGGTCATGTGGAGGAACGGATAGTCCCACAGCCGATCGTCCATCAGCGTCACGCGCGCCTCACTGCGCGACACCGGAAGCGTGGTACGTGCCGCGATCGCCGCGAGGAGATTCGGGATACTCGACGGATTCGCGTACCAGTCGCCGCCGCCGTCGTACTGCAGCCGCGCGACCGTCATGCGCGGCGAGCGCTCGAGCGGGCGAGCGGCGGTCAGCGATCCCACGAGCAACAGCGCGATCGATGATGTCACGAGCGAGCGGCGTGGGGTCATGAATCCCAAGGTAGCGGTACGAACGGGGCGACGATCAGTCTTCTTCCTGCGCGAGCTTGTACGCCGCGTTGCGCGTGATCCCCTGCTCCGCCACGAGCATGCGCGCCACATCGCGCGCGCTCAGTCCGCCCGCGCGCAGCGCACGCGCTTTCTCGCGCGCGGCGTTCTCATCCGCAACGACCGCCGGCGCGCCCGCGATCACCAGCACGACCTCGCCGCGCGGCGGCGTATCGTCATAGTACAGCGCCAGCTCATCGAGCGTTCCCCGCCGCACCTCCTCGAATTGCTTCGTGAGCTCGCGCGCCACCGCTCCGAAGCGCGCTCCACACCCAATCCCGGACAGGTCACGCAGCGTCGCCGCCACCCGGGACGCCGCCTCGTACAGCACGGCCGTATGTGAAAGCGACGCAATCTCGGCCAGCGCGCTCGTGCGCTCCGCGCCCTTCCGCTCGAGAAAGCCGAAGAAGGTAAATCGCTCAGCCGAGATCCCGCTGGCGACGAGTGCCGAGAGGAGCGCCGATGCGCCGGGAATCGGCACCACGCGCACGCGCGCCTCGATCGCCGCCGCCACGAGGCGCGCGCCCGGATCCGAGAGGAGCGGCGTTCCCGCGTCCGAGATCAGCGCCATCGACTCCCCCGCCACCATGCGCGCCACGAGCGAATCCGCCGTGCGCGCCTCGTTGTGCTCGTGGTACGAGAGAAGCGGCGTCGCAATCTCGAAGCGCGCGAGCAGCGGACGCGAATGCCGCGTGTCTTCGGCCAGCACCACCGCCACGCTCTTGAGCGTCTCGACCGCGCGCGCGGAGAGGTCGCCGAGGTTGCCGATCGGCGTCGAGACTACGTACAGCGTGCCAAGCGCATCGCTCATCTGCACTCGTGCGAAAGACAAAACGGGCTCGGCGCAGTGATGCGCCGAACCCGCAAAGTGCAGCCTTGGGCCGCCGCGAGGAAGCGGCGGCGGCGATCGGGCGCCCGTAATTAGGCCCCCGTAGTTAGGCCCCCGTAGTTTGGCGCCCGAAGTTACGCTCTAGTCGCGCTCGGAGCCACCGCGAGGTGATGCTTCAGCTTCGCGTCGTACTCCTTTTTCGGGTGCGCGCCGAGGATCGTGTCCACGACCTTGCCGTTCTTGAAGAACAGCACGAGCGGGATCGACCGGACGTTGAAGCGGATCGCCGACTTCTGATTGGAGTCGACATCCACCTTCGTCACCTTCACCTTGCCGGCGTACTCGACCGCGAGCTCGTCGAGCACGGGACCGATCATGCGACAGGGACCACACCACGCCGCCCAGAAATCGACGACCACCAGCCCCTCGCCCTTCTCAACTTCCTGCTCGAAAGTGGCATCAGTTACCGCCAGCGCGTTCGACATGCATCAACCTCCACAGCGGGCCTCGCGAGAGCGCTGCCCCACGTTAAATTTGTGCGCTCACACCATACAGGGAGCGCGATTCTCATGCCACCCACCCCTCGTCGTGGAGCGCGCATAGCGCACATTGGCATCGCCGTGCGCGCGATCGACGAGATGCTTCCTTTCTATCGTGATCTCCTCGGTCTCGACGAACATCCGCTCGACGATTCCGACGGTGCCCGCATAGCCGGCCTCTCCGCCGGACCACAGCTCGTCGAGCTGCTCGAGCCTCTCTCAGCCGATTCACCCAACTCGCCGATCTCGAAATTTCTCGAGCGCCGCGGTCCGGGTATCCATCACATCTGCTTCGCCGTTCAGGATCTCGATGGCACCCTTGCCCGCTGCCGGGAAAAAGGTGTCCGTATGATCGACAGCACGCCGCGCATGGGCGCGGAGGGAAAGCGAATCGCCTTTCTCCACCCGGCATCCACCGGCGGTGTGCTCATCGAG
>PLMM01000389.1 GCA_003142495.1 Gemmatimonadota bacterium
ACTTGCGCTTCGGTCACTGTTCGGCTATCCTGCTTTTCGGCGTCCATTCGGGGCGCTCGTTCGGCCTACCCTCGTCCCCCAAGCCAGCATGGCGCTCACCAAGCGGCAACGCGAAATCCTCGACTACCTCAGCGGCTACTCCGAGGACAACGGGTACGCTCCCAGCTTCGAGGAAATCGCCGGGAAGTTCAACTATAACTCGCTCGCCACTGTGCACGAGCATCTCAGCAATCTCGAGCGAAAAGGCTACATCAAGCGCTCGTACAATGAGAGTAGGGCGATTGAGATTCTCCCCTCCGATGTCTTTCCGAAGGCCGTCGAGCTCCCGCTGCTCGGAACCGTTGCCGCCGGCATGCCGATCGAGGCGCTCACCGCACACGAAACGATGTGCGTGCCCGACAGCTTCATTTCGCGGGGCGGCAATCACTATGTGCTCCGGGTGCGCGGGAACTCGATGATCGACGAGCAGATTCGCGACGGCGACTTCGTCATCATCAACGAGCGCCGCAGCGCGGACAACGGCGAGACGGTCATCGCACTCATCGACAACAACGCCGCCACCGTCAAGAAAATCTACCGTGAGCGGGACGGCCGCATACGGTTGCAGCCGGCCAACGAGGCGATGCTCCCGATCTACGTGCACGAGAACGACGTCACCATCCAGGGTGTGGTCGTCGGAGTGCTCCGGAAGTACTGAGCCGCTGCGCAAGCGTCAGCCACCAACGCTGGCCTCGCGCAGCTTGCTGAGCCCGCGCAGCGCGGCACCAGAATCAATGCTCTCCGCCGCCAGCCGCACGCTATCACCGAACGTACGGGCAACATCGCTCACGTAAATGGCGGCGGCCGCGTTCAGCAGCACCGCGCTGCGTGCCCCGCCCTGGTCGCTCCCGTCGAGCACCGCCGTCACGCGCGCCGCATTCTGCTCCGGCTCGCCCCCCGCGAGATCCTCGGGCGCCGAGAGCAGATCGAAGCGCGCCGGGTCGATCGACCACTCGCTCACCGCGCCGCCGCGAACCTCGAGCACGCGCGTGCACCCGATCGGCGAGATCTCGTCCATTCCCGGTTCGCCATGCACCACCAGCGCGTGCACGCTCCCGAGCTCCGCGAGCGCGCCCGCCATGAGCTCCACGCGCGCGGGATTCGCGACGCCCACCACCTGTCGCCCCGCGCGCGCCGGATTTGCGAGCGGGCCGAGCAGATTCATGATCGTCGGCACGCCGAGCTCGCGGCGCACGGCAGCCACGTGCCGCATTGCCGGATGCATGGCCGGCGCGAACATGAACACGATTCCCGCGTGCTCGAGCATGCGCTTCATCACGGATGCCGACGGCTGAATGTCGACGCCGAGCGCCTCGAGCACATCGGCGCTGCCGCAGCGGGAGCTGTGCGAGCGATTGCCGTGCTTCGCAATCCGAACCCCGGCGCCCGCCGCCACGAGCGCCGCCGCCGTCGAGATGTTGAATGTCGAGAACGATCCGCCGCCCGTGCCGCACGTGTCGACGAGCGTCGCCGCGTCGATCGCCTCGAACGGGCGCATCGCCGTGCGCAGCGCGCGCGCACCGCCGGCGACCTCAGACGCGGTCTCGCCCTTCGCCGCCAGCGCACCGAGCAGCGCGCCGATCTGCGCATGCGTCGCCTCGCCGCGCATGATCACATCGAAGGCGTCGCTGGTCTCGTTCGCCAAGAGAGATTCGCCGCTCAGCAGCCGGCGAAGCGCTCGCTGGAGCGCGTTCGAGCTCGCGTCTCCCGATGCGCTAGCTGACAACGACCGGCTCGCAAAGCTTGCTCGCGAGCTGCGCCTGTGACGCGACCAGCGAGATCACCAACGCCAGGAGCCGCACGCGCTCGACGTCTTCCTCCACGAACACGCCGCGTTGAATCCGGTTCGTGAGATTGAGCACGCCCACGAGATCATCGTGATAGACTAGCGGGAAGGAGATGAACGACCCCGTCGTGAAGTACTCGTCGCCGAGCAGCGGGTGGTTCACCGCCTGGGCGACGTCGGTGACGAGGAGCGGCTCGCGGCTGAGCGCGACTTTCCCTGCCACGCCCTGCCCGATATGGATGCGCGTGCTGTCCGCGATGTCGGGCGCGAGTCCCTTGGCCGCCGCGATGTAGAGCTGATTCGTGCCGGGCGCGCGCAGCATGAGCGAGCAGCGCTGCGCCTGCATGTCATCGCCGCAGAGCGCGAGCAATCCGTCGGCAAGCTTGCGCGGCGCGCTCGTCGATGCGTCGAGCGAAAGCACGCGCTCGATGAGGTAGAGCGTGCGCGTCTTCTGGCGGAGCGTTTCGCTTCGCCGATGCAACTCGACGTGCGCCTGCTCGAGCTGCCCCACCGCCGCACTCACCTGCTGCTCCACCGCCTCGGCGCGGCGATTCGCGCGGCGCGCATCCTCCTTCGCCTTCGCGTTCTCCGTCTCGAGCGTGATCATGCGCTCGGGCGTGAAGCCGCCTTGCCCGCTCGGCGTGTTGCGCGCGACGGCGAGCGCCTGCTCGAGCGAGGCGAGATGCTTGACGTACTCGCCGTGCACGCGCTGCGTGACGTCCTCGAGCGTGCGCACGGCCTCGTTGCGCGCCTCGCGCTCCGCGTAGCGCGCGTAGGCGAGCGCGAAGAGTGCGACGTATGGCGCGAAGCGCTCCATCACGCGCGTGCCGAAGAAGCGGCGCGGCTCGTACACCGCGACGACGGCGGAGAGCTGTCCGTCGACGCGAAGCCCGCGGAGCGCGAGGAGCCCTTCCTCCTCGAGCGTGGTGTCGAGCCCGAGCAGACGCGCGTATTCGTCGGACTGGTCGCCCAGGTCCACGAACTGGCCGCCGGCCAGGATCTGTGTGCGGATGCGCGCGGGGAGGTGATCGACGGTGGTGTCGGCGCGTGCGCGAATGACTTTGGAGCCGCTTGGGCTCACGCGCTCGCGCAGCATCTGGTGGCGGGCATCGTAGCCGAAGAGCGAGAGCTCGGTGCTACGGTCCACCTCGGCGAGGGCCTCGCCCAGCGCAACGATGGCCGCGTCGAGGTCCGACGCTGCCGCAAGCGCATGAGCGAGCGACGCGAGAGTGCGAGGTGGCATGGAGGGGGTCGAGCCGTCGGGAAGAGGGGTTCGCCGAGCGTGAATGTTGAGGCGTAGGTGCCGAACTGTCAATCGTTTCCACGCTTTGGATCGCTTGACACGGAAGGTCGTTCCGGTAGCTTTCAGCCATGCCGGAGCGCATGGTGCAGCTGGTGCTGCATTACGATGGCGCGGGGTTTTCGGGGTGGCAGCGCCAACCGGCAACGCGC
>PLMM01000282.1 GCA_003142495.1 Gemmatimonadota bacterium
CTGCACCGCCTCGAGCGCCGCGGCTGGATCCGAGCATCGCGCTCAGAACGGAGTAGCGTCAGGCCGTATCGAGTAGCCCCAGCCGCAGCGCGAGCTTCACGTAGTCGGAGCGGTGCCTGAGCCCCAACTTTTCGCCGATGCGCTGCTTGTACGTGTCGACGGTCTTCGGACTGATTTTCAGTTTTTCTCCGATCTCGGGCGCCGTGTATCCCTGCGCAACAAATCGCAGCACGTCGCGCTCGCGATCGGTGAGCGCGTTGTAGCGCTCGCGGTCCGCCGCGAGCGGATCCTTGCGCGTGAGGCCGCGCGCGAGAAGCTGTGCGCCGGACGGCCGGATGTACATCTCTCCGCGCGCGACGGTGCGCACGGCATCGGTCAGCTCGCGATCGGCGACGCTCTTCATGAGATAGCCCACGGCTCCGGCGGCCAGCATCGGCACCAGATATTCCTCTTCCTCGTGCATCGTGAGGATGAGGATGCGCGTGCGAAGCCCCGCGTCGGTAATGCGCTTCATCGCCGCCGCGCCGTCCACGCCGGGCATCGACAGATCCATGATCAACACGTCGGGGTCCAATTGCCCGGCGAGCGCGACGGCCTCTTCTCCATTGCGCGCCTCGCCGACGATCGCGATCTCGGGCGCGGCGCTGAGAATCGCGCGAAGTCCAGCGAGCACGACGGCGTGATCGTCGGCGAGCACCACGCGAATGATGGCGTTGCTCATGTGGCTCCCTCCAGCGGTAGCGTCGCGAACACGCGCGTGCCCGCGCCGCGCTCACTCGTGATCGCGAAGCGACCTCCCAGCAGCGCCACGCGCTCGCGCATCGTGAACAGCCCCATCCCCGGCCGGCGCGCGTACGCCTCCGCGACGTCGAACCCCTCGCCGTCGTCCGCGACCTCGAGCGTCGCATCCCGCGCGTTCGTCGACAGCGAGACGCGTACGGTGGTTGCATGCGCGTGACGAACGGCGTTCGCGAGCGCCTCCTGCGCGATGCGATAGAGCACCGACGCAATGGACGGCGGCAGCTGCGCGGCGCCCACGGCATCCGGCGCCTCGACGACGATCGACAGCTCGGCTCCATGAGACTGCTGACGCGCCAGATGCGAGAGCGCGGCTGCGAGGCCGAGGTCGTCGAGCACGGGCGAATGCATGGTATGGGCGAGCATCCGCACCTCCTCGAGCGCGCCGGCACCAAGCTCCTTGATTGTCGCGAAACGCGCGGCGAGCTGGGGGGCAGGGAAGTCGTGCTCCGCGGCACCGAGCTGCATCACCAGTGCGGCGAGCGTTTGCGCCACGGAATCGTGCAGTTCGCGCGCGATGTACGCTCGCTCCCGATCGCCCGCCCCCACTATCTCGGCGGCGAGCTGTCGCGTACGCGCGCGGTCGGCGGCGAGGCCGTTCAAGAGAAGATTGATCGTGCCGCCCACCTGCGTGACGTTGCGATCGGCGAGAAGCGACGGCCGCACGCGCGTGTCGAAGTCTCCGCGTGCGACGTTCGCCGCCGCACTCTCGAGCGCCTGCAGCGGACGCAGCGCGAGGAGCACGAGGGCGGTGTTCACGACGAAGCTCCCCGCGAGCGCCACGCCCACGACGAGGAGCAGCTGCGTGTCGACGGCATCAGACGCCGGCGCACCACGCCGCACGAGCATTGCCGCGGCGAGCGCGGCGAGCACGATCAGCGCGTTCGCACCCGCGACCTTCGCCGCGAGAGGAACGCGCAACAGCGCGCGTACCCACTCGGATAGTGTCCGCGGCGATAGTCCGGGCAGGGCCATGCAGAATACTACTCGATCGGGCTACGCCTTCACGACGAGCGCCGTCACCATCCCGAACATTCCCGTCTCGGACTCGGCGTGCGGAAGAATGTGACAGTGGAACGCCCAGGTGCCGGGGTTGGTGCATTTCACCAGCACGTCCCATCGCTCGCCTGGCGCGATGTTGAGCGTGTCGCAGCGGTACGGGTAGGGAAGCGGCCATCCATCCTTCGTGATGACGGTCATGTGCATCCCGTGCAGATGCATCGGGTGAATCATCATCCCTTCGTTCATGAACCGAACGCGCAGCGTCTGCCCGAGCTTCGCCACCAGCGGCTCAGTCGCCGGAAATCCCTTCCCGTTCAACGTGTAGCCGCCGAGTCCATCGTTGAGGATGAGAACGGTGTCGATGTCCGAGTGTGGCTCGTTCGCCCGATTCTTTGGCTCGATGATGAAGGCGCCGAGGAGGCCGAGACTCACTTGCTTGGTCGAGTTGTGATGCGAGTGGTACATGTGCGATCCGGAATTCGGGGCGGTGAACTCGTAGGTGTACGAGTCGCCCGGCTTGACCGGCGGCTGCGTCATGAAGGGCACGCCGTCCTGATTGTTCGGAACCTCGAGCCCGTGAAAGTGAATCACGGTGGATTCGGGGAGCTCGTTGTGCAGCACGACGCGCACGCGATCGCCCTCGCGCACGCGAATCTGCGGACCGGGCACCATGCCGTTGTACGCCCAGGCCTCGACCTTCACTCCCGGCGTCACTTCCCACGGCGTCTTCTTCGCGGTCAGCTCGTAGATCTTCACTCCCTTCTCGATCCGCGGCTCGAGCAGCACGTTCCCCTTACCCTCGGTCTTCGCAGGGAACGCCTTGACCCCCTTCTCGTGCATGGCGTCCATCGCGTCGGCGGTCTCACGCGGCGTTGGCGGAACGACGACCGGCATGGTGCCACCGGTCACCGCGCCGGTCGCGGGCGTCGCTACCGCGCTGCTCGAATCCGCGCCCCGTGCGCCGGGCTTGCACGCTGCGAGCGCCGCGGTCGCGATCGTGGCCAGGGTGCCACTGCGCAGGAACGCGCGACGCGAGCCCGAACTCGCGAGAAAATTCACATCGTCGCGCGTTTCTTCAGCGGGGATGACAGTCGAACGTCCGTGCTCAGACATCGCGGTACTCCTAAGAGGTGTCGTCTACATGCCGAATCGGAAGGTACACCACGCAGGCGCACGGTCAGTCGGGGTGCGGCTGACTTGCCTCAGGGAAACCCCCTGCGTGCGGAGCCGTATCTCGATAGTCAGATGCGATCGATGCGAACCCGCCAGACCGTCGGTCCTTGCTCGCGGTACGTCCACCCGAACTTCCCCGCCTGTTCGGCGTCGAGTTGATAGCGCAGCGGCTTCGGATCGTGATCGTTGACGAGCATTATTGCCTCGCCGCGATGCAGGGCGTCCAGCCGCGCGAAGATTGCCGGATGCTTGTCGCGGGGCGGAATTGGCCGCACGTCGAGCTCGTGCGTCTCGCCCTCAGGCGCTGGAGATGCGGATTCGTCGGTCATTTCACTGCTCCATTGAATTGCGCCAAATGCGCACGTACACCACACGAGGCGTCGACTCATCGATCGAATAATCGAAGCCGCGCTCTCGTAGAATCGGAAGAAGTAACTGCGGAACGCGTACGTTCACGTGCAGCAGCACATGTGTCGCGGGCAAGGATTCCAGCGCCTCGAGTGTGCGCGTCATTGGCTCGGGTGGCTCGAGCCCGCGAACATCGAATCGTAGTTCGAGCACTCCGGCTTCCACCTCTTGCTCGCACGGCGAAAGTACCGAAGCAACTTTCTGCGCCTCACCTCTTGCTGCCCCCGATCCGAGTCGGCGAAAATACACCAGCCAATCCTCGGGCCCATGCCGTTCGGCGTGATGCGCGAAGCCTCGTTTGGAGAGCACGGCGAAGAGTGGGACGGGTTCGAAGGTCGTTCGCAGGCGAAGCAGCTGGCCGTCTTCGAGCGATGCGACCGTTTCCATGATCCGGGAGAAGGGCTCCTGTCCCGCGCGCAGAGACTCGCGTACGTCGAGCTCCACTGCCCCACCAAGCGACCACTCCGGACGGGCCGCAAGTTCTGCGTTCGCCGCTTCATTGACAGGGGAGACGGACGAGGGCGACGCTGCAGAAACGTCTCCACCGATCGCGGCATCAATTCCGAGCGCCTCGTTCAGCTCCGCCACCAAGGTCTCCGCCGAGATGCCACACAAACGCGCCGCCTGCGCGACCGTCGTCACCCTCGCCATGATGCGGCGTATCGGGGAGTTACGGAGCTTTGCGAGCTGAGGCGAGTGGCCGGCGATGATATCGATGAGCCGTTCATCACGAGCGAATACGTGCTGCAAACGCTCGGAGGCGCACACCGGCGATGCTTCCTTCATCGTGTCGCTCCCACGTTTTGAATAGGTGACACGGCCTGTTTGGTCGTGGGGTCGCGGCCGGGGACAAACGCCATCCGCAGCATTTGGGAAACGAAGAGTCCGACACCCGTCGTAAACGAGAGCGCCCCGGCGCGAACGATCAGCAGTGCTCCGAGCGCTTCTCCCGTGACAAGCAAGACGATGGCGAGCGACAGAGCCAGCAGTCCGCAATGCGCAACCCGCGCCGAGTACAGATCGCCGACAGAAGGCACTTTCCGTCGACCCAGGTCGTTGCGAAAGCGCGAGATCCAGACGAGAAAGGGCACGATCTTGTAGAACTGGCCGACTGCCAGGAGCACCAGACCTCCGAGCAGCGCCATGGTCACGTACGCGACACCCAGTCTCGAATGCGCGCTCCCCTCGTAAAACACGACAGGGCCGAGCACGGCACTCACCGACATGAAGACGAGCGCCATCGCGACGTGACGGAGGCCGGCGTCGAGCTTCGGCCGCATGCGCGCCTTGTAGACTCTTCGCGCCTGCTCGAGATAGAAGAGCAGCCCGGCCTCGATGAACGCGATGCCTGCCCACGCAAGCACATCAGCGAGCCTCCCATTCAGCGCCGTTGTCTGCGGGAGCAAGCCCGCGGCGAGCGCGACCACGCCGGCGGCAAGAGATGCGATGGCATTCCGCGTAAGTCTCGTCGTATCGAGATGCGCCAGCAGGAACATCGGGAGCAGTCGATACGATATTCCGACGACCATGATCAGCAGCCAGCCGATCATTGCAACATGAAAATGCAGCGCGAGAACTCGCACGCGCTCGCCCGCGAGGAATCCGGTGTCCAGGCTTCGCAGGAGCGTGAGCCCCAAGCCGACCGTGCTCACGAGAAAGGTGAGTGCCACCGCGATGGCCGCCCAGACGACGCCGCGCCTTGGCGCAGCGCGCAGTGAAAGCGCGACGTTGATGACGAGGCTCACGATGCCGAACGAGACGAGCGCGACTCCCACGTGCCGGGTCGGGAGCGATCCCGCTGCAAGGCCGCAAGCGAAGAGCGCGACACCTGGTGCGTAACTCCAGAAGCTCGCGTGTCCCCACCACGTGGAGCGTATCGGAACGCGAAGCACGACCGGGAGTAGTTGATACAGGGCGCCAAAGATCGTCGTCGAGAGCCAGCCAAGTGTGAAGCAATGTGTGACGGCTACGACGTGAGGCGAGAGATACAGCCCATTCGCGAGCTCCGGCGCAACCCAGATCAATCCCACCGATCCGGCAGCGAGAAAGCACAGTGCCGCGGCGAAGTGTTCACCCGGAAGCAGTAGAGCGGATCCGCCTGCCATCGCGTTGCCGCGTACGTCGGCCGCCCCAGCTGGCTTCGTGGTGATGGGGATGGGCGCAGGCAGCGGTTCACTCACGCGTGCGCCTCAACGCGCTCGCGGGCGCGACACGCTCGTCCAGTGCATCTGCGAGCGTACCCGCCATGACGTCGAACACGCGACTGAACTCGCAGTCGACTCGTGCGAGCAGCGTTGGCGTGCCCGCATCTCCTTCTCCTACGACCATCGGGTCGAAGAGAATCGAGCCGAGGAAGGGCGCTGCGAGCGCGCGAGCGACAGCGGCCCCACCTCCCTCGCCGAAAGCGCCGGTCATGTTCTCCACGACACCGAGCACGGGCACACCGAGGGTGCTAAACATCTCTCCAGCTTTCTGCGCCTCCATTGCAGCGAGTCGCGGTGGCTGCGTCACCACGATTGCGCCGCGCACTTCAACGGCCTGCACCAGGCTGAGTGGAATGTCTCCTGTGCCCGGCGGAAGGTCCACGATGAGCACATCGAGCTCGGGCCACGCGACACCTCGCGCGAATTGCTTCACGGCCTTGGACACCATCGGCCCACGCCAAATTGCCGGCGAGCCCTCGCCGAGAAAAAATCCGAAGCTGATGATGGCCAACCCGTGCACGCTGACAGGAATGATGTGTTTCTCCGCCGTCATCCGCACGTCGTGCTTTGCCGATTCGATACCGAGCAGCGTCGGGACGCTGGGGCCGTAGATGTCCGCATCGAGCATGCCAACCGCGAGACCGCGGCGGTGAAGCGCCAGCGCGAGGTTCACTGCGACGGTGCTCTTGCCCACGCCTCCCTTTCCCGCGCCCACGGCGATCACGTGCCTCACGCGCCCCAATCGAACGCGTTCCGCCCACGGATCGGGCACGCCGGCACGCGGCGAATGTGCACGAGCGGCGGGTGGATGCGATGGCAACACGAGCGCCGGCTTTACGATCTCGACGATCACTTCGGTCGCGCCAATGAGTTGCAGCTGGGCGGAGATCAGCGCTCGCAACCGCTCGCGGATCGTCGCGTCATCGGTGCGAATGGCAAGTCGCACTCGCACCGCGGCGCCACAGATCTCCACGTCCTTCACCATCCCGAACGAAACGAGATCACGCTCGAGACCGGGATACGAAATACGACCGAGCGCTTCCCGCACGCGTCGCGCGTCGAGCATCGCGCCCGCGGCGGCGGTTAGCCCCTCCTTACCATCACTGCGCACGTCAATCGCCATGTGCGTAGGCTATGGCACGCCGTCGTCGCTGGGTGTGACGGATGTCTCACGGGACTAGGCGGGACGCGCCCGTGCCCGTGCGCGAAGCAGCCCGAGATCGGGGATGCGAATGCGATCGCCATCCATCGTCTCGATCAGGCCGCTTCGCTTGAGCTGTCGCATCGCACGCGAAACGGATTCGCGCGCCGTTCCGATCTCGAGCGACAGCTCCTCCTGCGTCCGCCCGAGCGCGAGCTCGATTCCCGCATCGGTCGGCTCGCCGAGGCGCTCGGCGTACGACGCCAGCAACATCGCGAGGCGCGCAGCGACATCGCGAAAGGCGAGCGTTTCGGTGAGCTGCACCAGATGACGAAGCCGCTTCCCCAGCGCGCGGATGATCGCCTGCGCCACGTCGGGGTGCTCGCGATACACTGCCTCGAACTGTTCTCTTGGCAGGAACGCAATTCGTGACGGCTCGATCGTAATCGCGGCAGCGGGATACGCTCCGCCGTCGAACAGGGGGAGCTCCGCCACGGCACGACCCGGGCCCTCAATGTGCAACACCTGCTCTTTGCCGTCGGGGCTCGTGCGATAGATGCGCACACGACCACTCTCCACCACGTACAAACCGCGGCATGCGTCCCCGGCCGCGAAGAGCACATGTCCCTCGCTGACGTTTCGCGACACGCACCGCGCGCCGAGCCGGCGAATTATCGGATCGTCGAGCTCCGCGAAAATCGGAAGCCCTCGGAGCAGGGCGCTTGCGTCGGCCGAAAAGCCTTGCACAGAGACCACGCGTAGGGGAGAATGGGATGCGGTGACAATCGTCACCTCATGGCTCGAACTATCCCGCGATACTCACTCTGCAGCAAGCCACGCCATTCGGTGCGCGCCCCCAATTCTGCCGACGGAGTCATCCATGACGGAACGCGTCACCCTGCTCGACCAGCTCTGGAGCGCGCTGCGCACTGTCATCGATCCCGAAATTGGTCTCGACATCGTGACGCTGGGTCTGATCTACGATGTGATCCTGGATGAGCCGGCCGACGGAGAACAGGGTGGACGCGTGCGAATCACGCACACGCTCACCACCCCCGGGTGCCCGATGGA
>PLMM01000365.1 GCA_003142495.1 Gemmatimonadota bacterium
CGAGCAGTGGATCGTCGAGCTGCTCTCCGCGCTCAGCGATGAGGAGCAGCACGCGATGCTCTCCGATTTCCGGAAGCTCAAGGTGCATCTCGGCAACGTCGCGGCATCGTCGGCCGACGGCACGGGGCCGCAGCCGTGAGCGCTAGTCGCCCAGCCACCGCAGAGCCGGAAACGTTGCCGGCCGACCGAGTTCATCTCGCCGGCTATCTCGCGCGCCACTTCAAGTACGGGGCGGCGGGTGGTGTCGCCACGATCACACTCAACCGGCCGGAGAAGAAGAATCCGCTGACCTTCGAGTCGTACGCCGAGCTGCGCGACCTCTTTCGCGCGATGCTGAAGGCCGACGACATCACCGTCATCGTGATCACCGGCGCGGGGGAGAATTTCTGCTCGGGCGGCGACGTGAAGGAGATCATCGGTCCGCTCACGACGCTGGACATGCCCGCCCTCCTCGACTTCACGCGCATGACCGGCGACGTCATCAAGGCGATGCGCGCGTGCCCGCAGCCGATCGTCGCGGCAATCGATGGCGTATGCGTGGGCGCGGGCGCGGTGCTCGCGCTCGCATCCGATCTTCGTCTCGGCACCTCGCGCAGCAAAACCGCATTCCTGTTTACGCGCGTCGGGCTCGCGGGGTGCGACATGGGAACGTGCGCGCTCTTGCCGCGGGTGATCGGACAGGGGCGCGCAGCGGAGCTGCTGTATCTGGGGCGCAGCATGGGCGGCGACGAGGCGGAGCGGTGGGGATTCTTCAATCGCCTCTGCACGCCCGAGATGCTGCAGGGCGAGGCACAGGCGATGGCCGCGCAGCTCGCCGCGGGGCCGACATTCGCGCACGCGATGACGAAGCGCATGCTGCACCAGGAATGGAACATGGGCGTCGACGAGGCGATCGAGGCGGAAGCGCAGGCACAGGCGATCTGCATGATGACGAACGACTTCCATCGCGCCTACAACGCGATCATCGAGAAGCAGGTGCCGCACTTTGAAGGCAACTGACGATGCCCATGCGTGACTATCTGGAGTGGCCGTTCTTCGAGCCGCGTCACAGAGAGCTCGCGCTTGCCGTGCACGCGTGGGCGGCGAAGCACATCGACACGAGCCATCCCGTTGATGTCGATGCCGCGTGCCGCACGCTCGTTCGCCAGCTCGGCGATGCCGGATGGCTCGCGCACGCGATCGGCGGCGTGCAGTACGGCGCGCTCGCAAACGAGATCGACACGCGCGCCGTCTGCATTATTAGGGAGACGCTCGCAGAATATTCCGGGCTCGCCGATTTCTCCTTCGGCATGCAGGGGCTCGGCTCGGGCGCGATCACGCTCTTCGGTAGCGACGCGCAGAAGCGGGCGTATCTTCCACGCGTCGCCAACGGATCGGCGATCGCCGCGTTCGCGCTCTCGGAGCTCGACGCCGGCTCCGACGCGGCCGCGCTGCAGTGCGCCGCGCGGCTCGACGGCGACCGTTACGTGCTGAACGGCGAGAAGATGTGGGTGTCCAATGGCGGCATCGCGAGCTTCTACGTTGTGTTCGCGCGCACGGGCGACGCGCCCGGCGCGAAGGGGATCAGCGCCTTCGTCGTCGACGCGGATGCGCCCGGCGTGGAGGTGGCCGAGCGGATCGATGTCATCGCGCCGCACCCGCTCGCGCGCATGACCTTCACCAACTGCCGCATTCCCGCATCGCAGCGACTCGGCGAGTCGGGGCGCGGCTTCGCGGTCGCGATGGCGACGCTCGACATCTTCCGCACCTCCGTTGCCGCAGCCGCGGTCGGGCTCGCGCGCCGGGCGTTCGCCGCCGCGATGCAACGCGCGACGTCGCGCAAGATGTTCGGCAACTCGCTCGGCGATCTGCAGCTCACGCAGGCGAAGCTCGCTACGATGGCGACGGACATCGACGCTGCGGCGCTGCTCACGTATCGCGCAGCCTGGCTGCGCGACCTCGGCCGTCGCGTGACGGTGGAGGCCGCGATGGCGAAGCTGGTGGCAACCGAGAGCGCGCAGCGCGTGATCGATGGAGCCGTGCAACTCCTCGGCGGACTCGGCGTCGTGAGCGGCGAGCCCGTCGAGCAGCTGTACCGCGAGATCCGGCCGCTGCGCATTTACGAGGGCGCGACGGAGGTACAGCAGTTGATCATCGCGCGTGGAATCATCAAGTCGTTCGGCGAAGGCGAGGCGATTCATGCGTGATGCCACGGCTTCGGCGGCGACGGCGATGAGCGCAACGGCGCGTGCGTATCGAGCGCAGGCGCTCGTGCGCTTTGCGCACTGCGATCCGGCGGGGATGGTCTTCTTCCCGCGTTACATGGAGATGTTCAACAACCTCGTGGAGGACTGGTGCCGTGAGGAGCTCGAGGTCTCGTTCGCCGAGATGCACATCGTGCGTGGCTGGGGGCTGGCCACGGCGCATCTCGAGGCGAATTTCGCCGCGCCGAGCTACCTGGGCGAAGAGCTGTCGGCAACGCTCGAAGTGCGCCGCATCGGCACCAGCTCCGTGCGGCTCGACATCGCGCTGTGCGGGCCGGATGGGAGCGTGCGCGTGCGAGGAGAGATGGTGCTGGTGATGATCGACATGAAGACGAAGCGCGCACGCGCGTTGCCAAATGATCTACGCGCGCGAATGTCCATGTTTCAGGCGGAGAGCTGATCCGTGCCCCTCTTACCGTGATTGAATAGACATGGCAGCAGGAAAAATCCTACAACCCCCGGACTGGTTTCGCCCCAAGGGATACGCGAATGGCATCGTCGCGCAGGGGCGCACCGTGTTCGTCAGCGGGATGATCGGCTGGGATTCGAACGGCCAGCTCGTCGCCGAAGATCTCGTCGGTCAGGTGCAGCAGGCGCTGAAGAACATCGTCGAGGTGCTGTCCGAGGCTGACGCGAAGCCCGAGCACATCGTGCGCATGAACTGGTACGTCGTCGGCAAGAAGGAATACATGGCCGCATCGAAGGAGATCGGCGAGGTGTATCGCGAGATCATCGGCTACCACTACCCCGCGATGACGGCGGTTCTGGTAGTGGATCTCATGGAGGACGGCGCGCTCGTCGAGATCGAGGCTACTGCGATGGTGCCCGACTAGGCGGAGCGTGTTCGCCGAGCTGCAGCGCGCCAATTCAAGCTCATACCACTTCTTCGAGGAGATTCACTCATGTCTGCTGATGCGGGCGCTTCGTCCAAACGCTCGGCCAATGTCGATCTCGTGTACAAGATGGTCGACGCGTACTGCGCCATGGAGGCGGACGCGCTGAAACCGCTGCTGCACGCGAAGTCGAAGCACTCGGCTCCGGGCTCGGATTTCGGCACCGACATCGAGGGCGGCGACACGATCGTCGAGTATTTCCGGAACAACGTATTCCCGTCGTTCCACAAGGTGCGATTCGAGATCGTCAACTGCTACGAGGACAAGACCGAGCCCGTGGTCGTGGCGGAGTGGCGGAGCCATCTCAATCCGAAAACGGGGAAGGACTACAGCAACAACGGCGCGTTCTTCGTGGAGATCAGGGACGGGAGGATATACTGGGTGCGCGAGTACTTCGACACCGAGAAGGCGCACGCCAATGTCTAGCGCGGCGGCGCAGGGCATGGGCGATCTCAGGGGGAAGACGGCGATCATCACCGGGGCGGCGCGCGGGCTCGGGCTGGTGATGGCGGAGTCGCTCGCGCGCGAGGGGATGCGCATTGCGGGCGTCGATGTGAAGAGCGACGAGCTCGCGGATGCGATGAAGTCGGTCGAGCGGAAGTACGGCGTCGAGACGCTGGCCTTCTCGGGGGATATCGGCGACGAGCGGACGGTGAAAGCGTTCGTCGCCGAGACGATGCGGCAGTGGGGCCGAGTGGACGTGCTGGTGAACAACGCGGGCATCGGCTATTTCGGGGCCGTGGAAGAGAGTGAAGAAGATCAAGTGCGCCGAATGTTTGAGATCAACGTGTTCGGTCTGAGCCGAATGATTCATGCGGCTCTGCCTGGAATGCGCAAACGTCGCAAAGGATTCATCGTCAACTTCTCTTCCATTGCCGGACTTTGTTCATTCCCGTCCCTCGGCTACTACAACGCGACGAAA
>PLMM01000052.1 GCA_003142495.1 Gemmatimonadota bacterium
TATCCCGCCGATGTGCTGCCGGCATGGGTGGCCGAGATGGACTTCCCGCTGGCGGAGCCGATCAAGCAGCGGCTGCGTCGCGCCATCGACGCGGACGACGCGGGATACGCGCAGCCGCGGCTGCTGCACGATTCGTTCGTCGCCTTCGCCAAGTCGCGCTTCGGATGGACCGTCGATCCGACGCGCATCCGCGTAGGGCCCGAGGTGATGGTCGCGATCGCGGAGATTCTGCGCGTCGTGACGAAGGTGGGCGACGGGGTCGTGATCAATCCGCCAGTGTATCCTCCGTTCTTCGACACCATCGAAGAGGTCGGGCGCACGGTGGTCGAGGTGCCGCTCGCGCATGTGCCCGGCGGCGGATGGGATCTCGATCTAAACGCGCTCGAGAAGGCGTTCGCCGCGGGCGCGAAGGTGTATCTGCTCTGCAACCCGCACAATCCGGTGGGCCGGGTGTTCGAGAAGGCGCAGCTCGAGGAGATCGCGAAGCTCGCCAAGCGTTATGGTGTGATCGTGATCTCGGACGAGATCCACGCGCCTTTGGTTCTCCCCGGCGCGGTTCACGTGCCATTCTTAACCGTGAGCGAACCCCTCGGCGCGAACGCGATCACGGTGACGTCCGCGAGCAAGGCGTGGAATGTCGCGGGGCTCAAGTGCGCGGTGTTCGTCGCGGGATCGCAGGCGATGCAGACGGCGCTCAAGAAGCTGCCGAAAGAGATGGGAGAGCGCACCGGGCACTTCGGTATCCTCGCGAGCATCGCGGCATTCGAGGAAGGCGCGTCGTATCTCGACTCGCTGCTCGTGCAGCTCGATCACAATCGCACGACGATGTCGCAGCTCCTCGGCGTCTATCTCCCGGCGGTTCGCTACATCCCGCCGCAGGCAGGCTACCTCGCGTGGCTCGACTGCTCTGCGCTCGGCCTCGGCGACGATCCCGCGAAGACATTTCTGAAGAAGGGGAAGGTCGCGGTGATGCGCGGGCTCGACTTCGGGCGGCAGGGTGCGTGCTTTGCGCGCGTGAACATGGGGACGTCGAGCAAGATCCTGAGCGAAGTGGTCGGTCGCATGGGGAAGGCGCTCGAGAAGTCATGATCATGTGAGTGCGCCCGTGCGCGCCTTGCTCCCTCCGCGAGCCGACCGCTATCTTCACCGCGCTTCGCAAAACCCAGAGGACCAATGACCGACGTTTCCCATCGCGACTTCCTCGCGATTCCAGACTTTACGCGCCCCGAGCTGATCAGCCTCTTCGCGCTCGCCGAGAAGATGCGGAAGGGCGAGTATACCGCGAAGCCGTTGGCCGGGAAGTCGCTCGGGATGATCTTCATGAAGTCGTCGACGCGCACGCGCGTGTCGTTCGAGGTGGGCGCCTGGCAGCTCGGCGGACACGCACTATTTCTGTCGCCGCGTGATGTGCAGCTGGGCCGCGGCGAGCCGATCGCCGACACGGCGCGCGTGCTCTCGCGCTACGTGGACGGGATCATGATCAGAACGTTCGCGCACAGCGAGGTCGAGGAACTCGCGCGCTACGCGTCGGTGCCGGTGATCAACGGCCTCACCGATCTGCTCCACCCCTGCCAGATCCTCGCCGACCTGCTCACGGTGAACCAGCATCTCGGTTCATTCGAGGGAAAGAAGATCGCGTGGATCGGCGACGGCAACAACATGGCGAACTCGTGGATCAACGCATCGTACCGCCTCGGCTTCGAGCTCGTGCTCGCGTGCCCCGAGGGCTACGACCCCGACGCGGCGACGCTCAAGCGCGAGGGTGGGAAGAACGTGAAGGTCGTGCGCGATCCGGCCGAGGCCGTGAAGGGCGCGGATGTGGTGAACACGGATGTGTGGGCGTCGATGGGGCAGGAGGAGGAGCAGACGAAGCGCGAGAAGGCATTCAAGGGCTACGAGGTCGATCGCAAGCTGATGTCGCTCGCAAACAAGGACGCGATCTTCCTGCACTGTCTCCCGGCGCATCGCGGCGAAGAGGTGGCGGCGGACGTGATCGACGGGCCGCAGAGCAGGGTGTGGGACGAGGCGGAGAATCGCCTGCACGTGCAGAAGGCGCTGATGGCGGTGTTGATGGGGAACGAGCCGCTCGGGTAGAGTCGCTCCTCCCGTGGAATTGCCGTTACCGCTCTCCCAATCGGTGAGGCCATGTGTTCATTGAGTCTGTACGCCGGAATTTTCAGCATCGTCGTGTGCTGTCTCCGACGGAGCTCTACTCGGAGTTCTCATTGGCCGACGCAGTCAGTGCCCAGGATCTCGCGCGAGCTCTCTCTATTTTCGACGAAGCCTATGGCGTAAAGGGTGGTCTACTACGCGCCGATGATACGTTGGAGACGTTTACGGTATTCCCTGGAGAGCGGAACCCATTCACCTGGTTGTTTAGCCGGTTCCAGTACGAAGATCGTCTCGGGGATCTGAACGTTCACTTGGGGATTGGGAGGGCGCGGACGGGAGCATCGCGACTCGCGCAATGGCCGAGCACCGTGCGGGAGTACGTTCTAGAATGGTCGGGTGCGAACCCGCCGCCTCCAGTGATCCGATAGCTGCAGCCTTGTACTCGAGGCTTCTCGCCGAAGCTACCCCTTCTTCACCGTCTTCTGCTCCCCACTCGGCCGCCACGGCTTGAGCGCCTGCAGCTGCTCCTCGATCGCGTGCATCTGATCGTCCGCGCTCATGAGCGAGAATCTCGCGAGTGCCCGGCGCAGCCACTTCGTCGCGCTCGTCACATCGCCGCGCCCCGCCTTCACCATTCCGAGCTCGCGCGCCGCCTCGGCCTCGAGCGTCAGCAGCTGCAGGCGGCCCGCTATCCGAATCGCTTCCTTCAGGCGCGGCTCCGCCTCCTCGAGCTGATGCATCTTCCGGTAGATCTCGCCCTGCACGCGCAGCGCCGCCGCGCGTCCGCTCTCGTCCTGCAGCTCGCCGAAGATCGCGAGAGACTTCTCGCTGCGTTCCAGCGCCTCGGGATATCGCTCCGCCTCGCAGCGCAGCTCCGCCTGATTGAGCATCGCGCCCGCCATCACGCTCTTGTCGCCGCGCTTCGCCGCGATCGTTAAGCACAGCTCGAACGACGCCTCGGCCGCGTCCCAATCCTGCTCCTCCGAATGCGCGAGCGCGAGGTTGTGCAGCGCGAGCGTGAGCCCCTCTTCGTCGTTGATCGAATCGAGTAGCTCCACCGCGCGCTCGTAGCTCGCGCGCGCCTCCTCGACATCGCCGAGCAATAGCGCGAGAGCGCCCATGTTGATCTGGATGCGTCCGCGGAGCGCCGGCGACGCCGCGAGCTCCGATGCCACCGCGAACGAGGAGCGCGCCTGCGTGAAGATTCCGCGCTGGCAGTACACCGAGCCAACGCCGTTCTCGATCGCGGCGCGCAGATCATCGTCGCCGAGCTCGATCGCGGCTGCGCGGGCGCGCTCGTAGAGCTCGAGCGCGTCGTCGAGGCGACCCTGCCGCCACGCGACGCGTCCGAGCCTGAACAGCCCCTGCGCCGCTGGCCCCGCAACGTCCGATGTAGACAGCCGGCGATACGCCGCCGACGCCGTCTGCAGGTCGCCCTTCTGCTCGGCCTCGTCGCCCTCGGCGAGCGCGATCTCGTGTTCGCTCATACGGCGAGTCTCGGCGCGCGTGTGTGTACGCGCGGAAGCGTCTGACGCCGGCCGTCCGCCGACTGCACGTGGCGGAGCAGCGCGCCGATCACGTACGCGGCGCCGCCGCGCGCCCGAATCTGGTGCGGCGCCGCGTGCACGTAGCGCTGACAGGTATTTCGAAAAGCGCTGCCGCTTGGAAAGTCGAGCGCGAGCGCAACGCTATCCGCCGTGCGCTCATTGTCCTCGAGCATCTTCGCGGCGACCACGAGCCGCCCCCACGCGATCAGTCGCTGCGCGGTCGGGAAGCCGGCCTGCACGAGGCGATCCGAGAGCACCTTGCGGCGAATTCCCAGAATGCGTGCGAGCATGTCCGGCGCGAGGCGCTGATGCGCGCGTGTCACCGTGACCAGCAGCGCATCGCGAACCGTCGGCTTCACGTCGGCAATCGCCGGGCGCAGCAGGTCGATGATCCCGCGCGCCTCGGCCTGCTCGATAATAGTGAGGAGGCGGCGCGGCTCGTCGTCCTGATCGGCGACGATGAGCCCGTCCACGCCAAAGCGCCCGGCCTCGAATAGATCGCGCGGGCGCGCGGGAGGTACCGCCGCATACAGAACGACCGTGACGGACGGGAAGCGGCGCTTCACCTGGCGAAGCCAGTCGAAGGTGTCGCTCACCTGCGATGCGGGGAAGAGATCGATGAGCGCGATCGTGACCGGCTTCGCGGCGCAGGCGGCGAGCAGCTCCGGCCAATCATTGCACGGAACCATCGTGTAATGGTCCCTCAGGGCCGTGCGAACCCGGTTCAGCCTGTGGGGGCTGGGCAGTAGTGTGGCGACCAGACCCACGCGCTACCTCGAATGAATAGTCATGACTATGGAATGGACGCGGAAAGGCACGGCCATGTCACAGCATCGTGGCCAGCAGCGTGACGCCCGGCGGAAAGGGGCAGGAATCGTCGCCGATTTTGGGGTGATGTGATGGTGACGATACGACCCGTAATGCAGTCAACTGATTGAACGTGCCAGACTGGTTAGCGGGCTGTGCAATATCTAGCATATCGGAACATAATTGCATAGGCGTTCGGCGGCGTCGGAATACTAAAGCATTGTAAATCAATAAGATAGCTTGCGGCATGGCTCGCGCATTAGGAGACCGCAGAAGAGATCGCCTTCTGAAAAGGTGGCGGTCTCGTGAGAAGAATCGGAGAATGCCCGCAGATCTGTGATTCAGTCGTTCCTGGACCCTCGGAGAGTTGGCTCAGATGACCCTATTCACTAGTGCTTCACCCAAGAACGTGACAGCAACAGGATCGGCCCGACGCCGCGGATTTAGCGCGGTCGAGATGCTGATCGTGTGCG